>JBCBOW010000225.1:0-4117 GCA_039821045.1 Pseudomonadota bacterium | reverse complement strand
CTGGGCGCTGATCGGCGATGACGGGTTTGTGCGACTTGATGTCCGCTCGCACATCCTGACCCATGACGATGCTGTTATATACTTTCAGTACACCGGCCTGCTTGAAATGAACGTCGCCTTCCAACAAGCTCGTTCGAGTGGCGGCGAGACCGCGTACGGTGACCATTACTTCTACACCAATCCACGTCTCGAAACGGGCGATGAGCGCTACAGTTGGGTCAATAGGACCTTCTTTGTCGCTCAGGGCCGCGCCACGAAAGATGGCGTCGGATACCGGATTTGGCGGTGCGTTTGATCGGCGAAATCTACACGAGGCGCGCCATCTTTGACCTACTGGTACCTCTCCGCAATTTTGACAGTGATGTTGGAGAGATCGCTAGGCGTATTGGCGTCGTAGAATGGATCTAGGTGTCCCGAGGTCGGTGCAAAATCTATAGCCTAAGCCTCACATTTCTTCGCCAATCGGGGCGCCGAACGAACGACCGCCGCAGGATCTCGGTTGTTATCACCTGCTGACGTGATGATTTATCGAGATTTCGAGGTGCTGGGAAACGCCCTAAACTAGGGGTCGGTGGCGGAGACGGAGGGATTCGAACCCTCGATACCGCTATAAACGGTATGGTCCCTTAGCAGGGGACTGGTTTCAGCCACTCACCCACGTCTCCGCATCGCATCTTTCGTGCGAGCCGCGCGCTATAAGACGCGTTTATGCGTGGAGCAAGCACTCTCTCTATGCTCAACCTGGAGAAATGTGCGCTCCCAAAACGCGTATGCCATCAACACTAGGCCAATGCCTAATCCCCTGTTCGGTCCGGGTTCACCAAATCAAAACTAATCCTCGCATCGTCGTGTTTTCGATTCGACTCATCGCCGCAGCGCTTGTGCCCGACGCCTCGAAGGATTCTGTTGTCGCTGCAGTTTTGCGTCCGATATTCCAAATGATGTCGGCCGCTTATCGAGGAGCATCACCGCATGGATAGCCGCCAGACCAGCGCCCTCAGGCCGAGATTTCTGGGAGCCCTCTCTGAGATTGCTCGCGTTGGCGCGCTTTTTTGGGCTGTTTTGTTGCTTGCGACACTTCCGATCGCCGCAAATGCTCAGGACCTTGAAATATTCGACCCGGACGATGCCTTTGCGCAGCCCGATACCAGCGCTGGTGCCATTGATGCAGACCTTCAAGAACCGGCACGTCAGCCTGAACCGCTTGATGAACTCGCACCTATCACCAGTCCGGAAGACAGCGCGCCGCCTGTATTCGAACCGTCTGGCACTCCGGAGAGCGCAACAAGCGTAGCGCCCGAAACTGAGGCCGCCGGGAGCGAGGTGGACTCAGCATTTGGAACAGAGTTCGCGAATTACTCTGACGATCCTGAGCTCGCGGCCAACGCCGAAGGCAATCGCCAATGGGTTGATCCTGCGAGCGGCGCAAGCGTTGGCAAGGAAAGCGAACCCGCTGTCGCTGAAGCCGATCCATCGACGTACGGCCAAGATGATCTCATTGGTGCGGCAGAAGGTGTGTTTGGCAAAGGCGCTCAGGGCCTTGCGCGCATGATCGAGGATCTTCTCGAAAAAGAAGGTAAACCCAACGGCTATATCGTAGGGCGCGAGGCGGGCGGGGCCTTTATCATTGGCGCTCGCTACGGCTCCGGGATGCTGCATCACAAGGTTGAGGGACAGCGCAAGGTCTATTGGACAGGCCCCTCGGTTGGCATTGATGCAGGCGCGAACGCTGCCAACACCTTCGTGCTGGTCTACAACCTCTACGACACCGAAGACCTCTTCAAACGCTACCCGGCGGGCGAGGGGCAAGCCTATCTCGTAGGCGGGCTGCATGCGAGCTATGTCCGGAGGGGCGATGTTGTTCTCATTCCGATCCGCATGGGCGCTGGCCTGCGCCTAGGCCTCAATGCGGGCTACATGAAATTCTCCAAAAAGCAGCGCTGGCTGCCCTTCTGACTGGGGACACCTCAAACTAAGCGATAAAGGCGGTTGCAGCGAAACTCTGAGCGAGGCATTCGCTGGGCCCATGCTGAACCGACTCGAAGCCCAAGCGCCCGATGCGCTGCTCGCCCTGATCAAGCTCCACGCAGCTGATGAGCGCCCCGACAAGATTGATCTTGGCGTGGGCGTCTACCGCACTGACGACGGCGCGACTCCGGTGTTCAAGGCGATCAAGATGGCCGAGCAAGCCCTGATCGAGACGCAGGACAGTAAAAGCTATCTTGGCCCTGAAGGCGATATGGGGTTCGTGAATGCGCTGATGCCGTACATCTTTGGCGCTGATGCCACGATGGGTGGTCGGATATCAGGCATGCAAACTCCGGGGGGTACGGGCGCGGTTCGCCTGGCCCTCGCGCTGGCCCAGAAGGCGGGTATGGAGCGGCTCCACATGGGCACCCCAAGCTGGCCCAATCACGCGCAGATCATTCGCGATCTTGAGCTCGAGCTTGTCCCGTTTGATCACGCCAATCACAACGGCACCGCGAATGTTGAAGCGGTTTTGAACGCGATCAAATCCGCGCAACCGGGCGATGGCGTCCTATTGCATGGCTGCTGTCACAACCCGACCGGGATTGACTATTCCGTGAGCGACTGGGAGCTCATTGGCGATGCCGTGGCCCATACTGGTGTCTTCCCGATCATTGATACAGCCTACCAGGGGCTCGGCGAGGGACTAGAGCAGGATGCGGCTGGATTGCGCAGTGTGCTTGCCAAGGTTCCCGAAGCGCTGATTGCCTATAGCTGTGATAAAAACTTTGGCATGTACCGCGATCGCGTTGGCGCGTTCTACATTCTGGCAAAGGATGCGGGCGGGCTCGAGGCACCATTCTCGAACGCCAACGCGCTTGCCCGAGCCACCTGGTCGATGCCGCCCGATCATGGGGCCGCCGCCGTCCGCCTGATCTTGCGCGATACCGAGATGACGAAGGTCTGGCTTGCCGAGCTCGATGATATGCGCGCGCGCATGCGGGAGGTTCGCGCCCGCTTGGCTGATGCAGGCGTTGCTGGAAGCGTGGATCTGACCCCGCTTGGTAGCCAGAACGGCCTCTTTTCAACCCTGCCGGTGACCAAGGATCAGGTTGTCGCGCTGCGTGAGGACCATGGGATCTACATGGCCGGGTCGGGCCGGATCAACATTGCTGGTCTCACGATGGGCAATATCGATAAGTTCATCGATGCGATCGCTCAGGTTACCGCCAGCTAATACGAGCGCCCGGCATCGGATGAGAGCAAACCTTTGCGCTAATGTAATCAGCCCGCAGCGGCGAGGCTTTGCATCCGCTTCAAATACCGCGCGAGCACGTCGATTTCGAGATTGACTTCATCACCCTCGGCCAGTTCTCCGAGCGTCGTAACACTGGCTGTATGCGGAATGATGTTAAGCGCGAAGTCACACGCGCCATCGGTCCGATCGCGCACATCATTCACCGTTAGCGATACACCATCGACTGTGATGGAGCCTTTCTCCGCGATGAAAGGCGACATCTCGGCGCGGGCGCGGATCGCGATGCGCCAACTGTCGCCTTCGCGCGCGGATTTCACGACGGTCCCGATCGAGTCCACATGGCCTGTGACAATGTGACCGCCGAGCTCATCACCCACGCGCAAAGACGGCTCGATATTGATGCTCGCGCCTTGGTCCCACATGCCAGCGCGCGTGCGCGAAACGCTTTCCGCCGAAACATCGACATCAAACCACGCATCGCCCGCTTCGCCGCCACGATCGACAACTGTGAGGCACACGCCAGAGCAAGCGATGGAAGCGCCGATATCGATCCGTGCCGGGTCAAGCGGGGCAGCAATGCGCAAGCGCAGATCGCCGCGCTGCTCTACATTGGCGACATTGCCGATCGCGGTGACAATACCTGTGAACATGGCGCGCTGCGTCCTTTCCTCGATCCTCAACTTCGCATTCGCAAATAGGCGGCGAAACTGTCACTGCCAAGCTGGCGCGTTTCTCTTATGCTCCAGCGATCGTGCGCTTCATCAAGCGACCGGAGCCCCAAATCGCCAATGCTGGGAAGCCCGCTGCCAATAACAATCGGCGCGCGGTAGAGATGCAGCTCGTCCACGAGGTCCGCTGCGAGAAAGCTTGCCGCTGTCGCAGCGCCGCCTT
>JBCBOW010000224.1:0-4151 GCA_039821045.1 Pseudomonadota bacterium | reverse complement strand
CCAAAGCGCTGGTGCCGGGGCAAGCCGATGGGTTTCTCGAGGCAAGCCGCGCATTCCATACAGCGATGGGCAAAGGCACGATGGGAGACACACGCGAGGCCGCTCGGGCGCTATCGCAGCGCGCCGCCACGCTTTCCAATGCGCTCAGCCAGCGCGCCTATGCCGACGTTGATGCCTTTCGCGTCATCGGGATGATTGCAGGCAAAGCCACTCAGCCGCGTTTCACTGACTATTCCGGCTCGGTTCAAGCGGTGATGGCGATTGATACGCTGCTAAACGCGCTGGTGCGCGAAGGGCGGGTTACGGTCGCCGCAGCGGCGGGCATCCGCGCCAATATCAATCAGGCTTATCAGGCGGTGGAAGAACCCAATGCCTATAGCCCGGCCAAATTCCGCACATCTCTGGCCTCCGCAGCGGGCGCGATCCAAAGGTTGCGCTGAGCGATGGCGGGGGGATCGAAAACTCGGTTGGCAATGGCGGCGATCGCGCCGCTGGGCTTGCTCGCCGCTTGTGGAGGGGATGACAGCAGCTCTGCGCCTGCTCCTGCCCCTGGTATTGGCAATCCGCCGCCTTCGCCGCCGCCCCCTGCGCCTCCGCCAACAGGCAGCGTCTTCAGCATTCCTGCCGCCGAATTCCTGAGCGCTGACGAAGTGGGACAGATCATCGCTCAGGCCGCGGCGCAAGCGAGCGCCCAGGGCGATGAAGCAACGATCGCGGTGGTGGACCGGGTTGGCAACGTGCTCGCAGTGTTCGAAACGCCCAACGCAGCGCGCACCGCGATGATCTCCGATGCGCCCAACGGGGATAACATCGATGCGCAGGGCATCCCGGTGCCCTCAACCCTGGCGGCGATCTCGAAGGCGATCACGGGCGCTTACCTTTCAAGCGGCGGCAATGCGTTTTCCTCGCGCACAGCGAGCCAGATTGTGCAGGAGCATTTTCCGCCTGCGCCCACGACTGTTGGCCTTGAAAGCGGTCCCCTTTTCGGTGTGCAGTTCAGCCAGCTTCCGTGTAGCGATCTCGTGCGACGCGCGGGCGATGGCATGATCGGCCCCAAGCGCGCGCCGCTTGGCCTTGCCGCAGATCCTGGCGGCTTTCCGCTCTATAAAAACGGCGTCGTTGTCGGCGGCATCGGGGTCATGGCGGATGGCGACTATGGGTTTGATCCCAATGTCCTCGACTTCGTTGATGATCGGGATGAAGACATAGCGCTGGCGGGATCGGTTGGCTTTGAAGCGCCGAAATCGTTCCGCGCGGAGAGGTTTGCGGCGGACGGCACGAGCCTGCGCTTTTCCGACACCGAGTTTTCGCAGCTGACCCCGGTTGCAGGCGCGGCCTTTGCCTCAACGCCTGGCCAATTGGTCCCTGTGCGCGGGTACAACAACGGCAGCGCTTTGCGCGCCGGCGTTGCGTATGGCACCGAGACCTCTGGCATTCGCCCGTCCACCGCCAGCGACTTTTCGATCAGCGATGCTTTTGTGCTCTCTGACGGCAATGGCAGCAATCGCTTCCCGATCCGCGCGGGCACCGATGGCGGCGAGATCGCGAGCCCGATCACTGAGGCAGAAGCGCGCACGATCCTCGAAGAAGCCTTCACCGTGATGAGCCGGGCGCGCGCGCAAATTCGTCGCCCGCTTGATAGCCGCGCGCAAGTGACGATCAGCCTGGTTGATACGCGTGGCCGCGTACTCGGCGTGGTGCGATCGCCCGATGCGCCGATTTTCGGCACGGATGTAAGCTTGCAAAAGGCGCGCACGGCGAGCTTCTTTTCAGGCGCTTTTGCTGCGCAAGAGCTCAATATGGCAGGCCCGCGCCCGCGCCAGTTCGTAACCGATCTGCGCAATTTCCTCGATGATCAAAGCGCGCTCACCGGCGAGTTTGCCTTTGTGGATCGCTCTGGCGGCAATCTTTCGCGGCCCTTTTTCCCTGACGGTGAAGTGGGCACGCCGCATGGGCCGCTCTCGCGCCCGATCGAGCAGTTCAACCCGTTTTCAACCGGGCTCCAATCGACGCTCATCATCGGCAATGTCGCGCAGCATATCGGCTTTGTGAACGGCATGAATGCGACTGACACGCCGCGTCGCTGCACCAGCCTTCCGCAAACGCCTTCGGGGGGAACGCGTCTGGATAACGGCATTCAAATCTTTCCCGGCTCGGTCCCTGTCTATCGCGGCAATCAGCTTATCGGGGGCTTGGGCGTTTCTGGCGACGGGATTGATCAAGACGATATGATCAGCTTCCTCGGGCTTCATAACGCAGGCTTGCGCGCGGGTTCGATTGGCAATGCACCGCCTGATATCCGCGCGGACCGGATCGTGGTGCGGGTTGGCTCGCGCGAGGTGCGACTGCGCTATATCAATTGCCCGTTTGCCCCGTTCCTCGATACCGATGAGCAAAATGTCTGCGAGGGGCTATAGGCCATGGCCCTGATCTTCTTGCCCACAGCGCTCGCGCTTCAGCCTGCACCGGTGCCTCAAGAGGCCCCCGCTCCGCAAAATGAGATGCCCGCGCCTCAGGCCACGCCAGCGCTGCCCGCCGAGTGTCTCGATGAAGACGGCAATTACGATCGCACCATTCCCGGCTGCGGCCTAAACCAAGAGCAACAGGTCGATCCGAACGCGCTCGATCCGGGCGTGATCGAAGGGCGCGAGCGGCCCGGCTTTCAGTCTGAGCTGCCCGATGGCATCGATCAAACCAACAAAGGCGCCATCAGCGCGCCGCCCCCGCAAGCGTTCCCGACCGATCAGGTGCCGATCCCTGATCGCTGGCGGCTGATCCAGGGGCTGGGCCTTGTCGAGGAAGACATTCTCGATCCCTACAACCAAAACACATACAAGGGCGATCGCCCGATCAACCGCGAGAAGGTTCCGTGGCTGCCGATCAAGGAAGATGATTGGTTCTTCGTCACCAATCTCATCAGCGATACGGTTTATGAGCCGCGCACCTTTCCGATCCCGGTGGGCATCCAGACCACCGAGGACCCTGATCGGCTGGATGTCTTTGGCAACGATTTCAGCAATGTCTTTTCGCAAACCTTCATCGCGGGCGCAGCGCTGCTCAAAGGCAGCACCGCCTATATGCCTCCAACGGTCGAATACCGCCTCACGCTGGCGTACAACATCAATTATGTCACCGTGCCCGAGCGGCGCGTCTTGTTCGTTGAGCCATCGCGCGGGCGCACCCGGCTTGACGATTTTCTCGGCGTTCAAGAAGCTTTCGTCGATTATCACTTCAAGCGGTTCGACAATGATCGGTTTGATTTCATCTCGATCCGCGCGGGCATTCAGCCGTTTCAGTCCGATTTTCGCGGCTTCCTGTTCCAGGATCAGCAGCTCGGCATTCGCCTCTTTGGTAACCGCGACAACAACCGTTTCCAGTTCAACCTCGCAGCCTTTCGGCGGCTCGAGAAAGACACGAACAGCGGGCTCAATTCTGTCTTTCAGCGCCCCCGCGATGATTATGTCTTCATCGCCAATGCTTATCGTCAGGATTTTCTGATCCCCGCGCTCACCAGCCAGGTGACGCTCGTCTACAATCGCAACCGCGAAGGCGACAATGTCGAGATCGATGACAACGGCTTCCCGGTGCGCCCGGCGTTGCTGGGCTCGCTAAGGGGCCGCGATTACGATGTCTTTTATCTCGGCTACAACGCTGATGGCCGGATCGGGCGCATTAACGTCACCGCGAGCGCCTATTGGGCGCTGGGCGAGGATCGCAACAACTTCTTCACCGATCGCCCGGCGGATATCGACGCAAAGTTTGTTGCCGCGGAGCTCAGCTATGACCGCGACTGGATCCGCTTCCGCTTGTCTGGCCTTTATGCAACCGGCGATGATGATCCGTTTGATGACACCGAAGGCGGGTTTGACGCGATCTTCGAGAACCCGATCTTTGCAGGTGCGGATACGTCTTACTGGATCAGGCAGACCATCCCCTTTGCCGGCGGTGGACGCGCGGTTTCGGTCAATGGGCGCAACGGTATCCTCAATTCGCTGCGCTCCTCAAAAGAACAGGGCCAGTCGAACTTCAACAATCCGGGCACCGTGCTCCTTGGCGTGGGCGCGGACTTTGACATCACCCCGGAGTTTCGCCTGACGGGCAATGCCAATCATCTGTGGTTTGAGAACACCGCGACGCTTGAGAACCTGCGC
>JBCBOW010000223.1:0-4178 GCA_039821045.1 Pseudomonadota bacterium | reverse complement strand
AGCGCGCTTGGTTCCACCGGGCCGGGCAGCGCAAGCTTCGTGCGCGTGTGGTCGGTCGGCTCTTCAAGCGGCGGTGCGTCGCCTGCGAGCCCGTCAGCTTGGAAAGGGCCATCGGGGTGGTTCGCCGTGTAGCGTGCGATGTTGTCAGGCCGCGCGAGATAGGACTTGCCCTTGGTGTGCAGTCCGCCAACCCAGCGCCAGGACAGCGTGTTGGACGCAGCATCGCCATCCATCAGGTGCGTAAGGAAGAAGTCGGCCCCAAGCTGCCAATCGAGCTTGAGCGTGAAGATCCAGATGCTCGCAAACCACATGCGCGCATGGTTGTGCAGATAGCCTGTCTCCACCAGCTCGCGCGCCCAATGGTCAAAGGCCGCGATGCCGGTGCGGCCCTCGATCGCTTTGCTGTATGCGGTGCGCAGTCCAGCGTTGTCATCAAGCCGCGCCAAAGCAGCGTCACGATCATCGCAATAGGCGCGCCAGACAGTGGGGCGCTGTTCGAGATAGCCCTTGAAATAGACCCTCCAGAAGACCTCAGCGATGAACTTCTCAGCCGCCGAGGGGCTGTGCTGCGCCAGCACTGCATCGACGATCTCAGCCTCGCTCAGCAAACCGGCATGCAGCCAGGGCGAAAGCTGGGAGACGTTGGTGCGCGGCGCGCCATCAGCTGGCGCTCCATCATCATGGTTGCGATTGTTGGCGTAGGCGCGTCCTGCGCGCGGGAGAAAGTGGCTGAACCGGTCAAGCCCGGCGGCCCTTGTAGCTGGTGCGTTCATGTTGAAGAGAATGGCGAAATCGCCCTAGCGTTCCCCCGGGTTGCTCGATCAAGCGATGTCGCCGAGCGCAACAAATCGGGCTGCCTTTGAAAGAATGATATAGGTAATGTCTCGGAACAGACACGTCCAAACGCCATTGGCATACGTAGATGCCCTGATGCTTGGTGCATCATTCTGAAAATCAACAGACACACCTACGCACACAAATGCAAAGGACCCCCCGATGAAGTTCACTCAATTCTCAATCGCCACCGCCGTTGCCCTCTCGCTCGCCGCTTGCGCTGGTGAAGCAACCGAAGACACCTCCGCTGACGAAACCGCCATTGCGGAAGATGCAACCCCTGCGACTGTTGTCGATGTGGCCACTGGCGATGAGAGTTTCTCTACCCTCGTTGCTGCTATTACCGCTGCTGGGCTTGGCACCGTGCTGAGCGGCGACGGTCCGTTCACCGTCTTTGCGCCCACCAACGATGCCTTTGCAAAGCTGCCGGAAGGCACTGTTGAATCGCTGACCACCGAAGAGGTCGAGACGCTGACTGCGATCCTGCAGTATCACGTCGTCGACGGCGCTGTTGACGCTGCAACGCTTACCGCTGCGATCGAAGAAGCGGGCGAGGCAGGCTACACCGTCACAACGCTGGGCGGCGGCGAATTCACCGCTGCGGTTGTCGATGGTGCGGTTGTTCTCACCGATGCAGCGGGCGGCACCGCAACTGTGACCGCGACCGATGTCGAAGCTGGTAACGGCGTTGTTCACGTGATCGACACGGTGCTGATGCCGCAATAAGCGCGGCCCAAGAACGCACAAAATCCAGAGGGCGGGTCCTTGGCTCAAGGGCCCGCCTTTTGTATGCCCCTCGCCATGCAACACCGCTCGTTCATCGCCCTGGCCTGCCTTGCTCTCAGCCTTGCTGGATGCGCGCAAACAGATGGGATCAATCAAGACGGTGCGGTCTATAACGGGATTGCACCGGATGCTGAGATCAGCTTGATCGGTACCGAGCCCTTCTGGGGCATCGACATCGCGCCTGGCCCAAAATCGAGCGGCTATTCAGCGGTCTACGCCTCGCCCGAAAATGTGGACGGGCAATCGTTCACGCTGGTGCGCTTTGCCGGAAACAACGGTTTGGGCTTTTCTGGCGAGTTGGACGGACGGCCTGTCCAAATTGCGATAACGCCGGGCGATTGCAGCGATGCGATGAGCGATCGAACCTATCCTTACACAGCGACTGTGAAGCTGGGCGATATCACCTTGCGCGGCTGCGGCTATTCGGGCGATGTGCCGTTCACAGGCCCTGAGGAACCCTAGCAAAATCAGTCTGCAACGGGTGCCTTCCGCTTGCTAAACCCCCGGCATTGAGCGATAGCTGATTGGCAATCAGGCGCGCAGTCTATGGGAGGGATCACCATGGCGCACGCACCCGCTGCCGGTGGAGTTAGCGCAGCACGTTCAATCGGTGTCGCGCCGGGCGCGCATTACAGGCTTCAAACTGTCTGGTCTTCGCTCGCGCGCGAGCCGCAGCGGGGCCTGAGAGAAATTGTCGAGCAAAGCCAGCTTCCTTCAACTGATACATTGCCTCTCATTCGCAGTATCCGGAACGCTCAGAGCCATCAGGCATTTAAGGCACAACACTCACACATCTGCCGCGCGCTCCTTCCCCTCACATTTCCGGGAGCTCTGGCGGCAGGGAAGCAGGCAATGTGAATACCGATGATGAAAGAGCGCCCAGCCGGTCTGACCAGGCTGCGATGCGCTTTGATGATGCGCCAGAGCGGTTTCGTTCCGGCAATCGCAGCGATCGATTCTCAGGCGCCTCTGGCGTCCTGTTCGAACAGGCCATGGCACAAACGCGCATGGCGATCTGCCTCTGCGATCCGATCGCTAAAGACCTACCCATTGTCTTCGCCAACCGAGCCTTTCGGCGCCTCACCGGCTATTCGGAAGACGAGGTTATCGGCCGCAATTGTCGTTTCTTGCAAGGGCCCAAGACGGACCCCGAGCCCATCGCGCGCATTCGTGAAGCGATCGCGAATGAGGATGTGGTGGTGGTCGAGCTGCTTAACTATCGCAAGAATGGCACGACATTCTGGAACGCACTTCACCTGGGCCCGATCTACAATGATGAGGGTGAGCTGGTTTACTTCTTTGGCAGCCAATGGGACGTATCCGATGTCCGCGCCGCGCGCGCTGAAGAGCGTCACGCCAAAGAGATGGCGCGCGAACTCTCGCATCGGATGAAAAACATGTTTGCGGTCATCTCAGGGATCGTCAACGTGACAGGCCGGGTCCGCGGGATTCAAGGCGAAGCGGCCGAGATCAATTCGCGCATCCAGGCGCTTGGCCGGGCCTATGAAACGACCCTCGATGATGCTTCCTCGGGCAGTATTGATATTAGCGAGGCGATCCGTGCGGTCCTCTTGCCTTATGATCGCGATGCCACACGGTTAATGCTCAGCGGCAATGGCGTGCGCATGCCGTTTACGATCATTTCGGTTGTCGGGTTAATCCTGCATGAGCTTGCCGCCAATGCCACGAAGCACGGCGCGTGGTCGCTCGAAGGTGGCCGCATCACGGTCGATTGGCGCCGCGCAGAAGATGAAAGCGCGCTTATCATTGAGTGGCGCGAAGAAGGCGGGCCGGCGGTTGATCCTGACACGATTGAGCCTGGCACGGGCACCGCGATTGTCGATCGCCTGCTCGCCACGGGCCGAGGATCAATCACGCGCGATTGGCACGAAAGCGGCCTTTCGGTCGCTATCAAAGTGCCTGTCCGCAAGGAGAGCTAGGCGCGATGGAAACTCGTCTTCTGCTGCTCGAAGATGAGCCTTTGATCCTCATGGATCTGGAATACGCGGCGAGCGATCGAGGGTTCTCCCCCGTCTCAGCGCATAGCTGCGAAGAGGCGCTTGCCCTTATCGAAGAGCACGCTGAAACGCTGAAGTTTGCGATCTTGGATGTGTCGCTTGGTGGCGGGGCAACCTGCCTGCCAGTTGCGCGCGAATTGGAGCGCCGATCGATCCCTTTCATCCTTCACTCGGGCGATCTCGATCGTCAGGAGGAAACCGTGCGCGAACTCAGCGCTGAACTGATCGCAAAGCCTGTGCCCGCGGAAAAAGTGATCTCTGCTGCCATCGCCTTTGCGTGCGGACAGGATCCCGATGCTGTACGGATGGCTGCCGAGTAACGGCGCCCCAAACCGCTTCCTTTAGTAAAGCCCGGGCATTTCAAACTGCGCCGCCGTCGGGCGGATGGGCTGCAACATTTCCTGAGTGCTCGACGTCATCGTGCCGCTGTTGCTCGATGTGATCGGCGTGCACGATCGGCCCGCAAGAAAATCGAGCGCGGTGGCGATTGACGCCTCCGAAGGATCGCCAAGCGCTGCAGAGATATCGTCTTCAGCACGG
>JBCBOW010000222.1:0-4181 GCA_039821045.1 Pseudomonadota bacterium | reverse complement strand
GTCAAACGGCTTGTTGGAATGCGGCCGCAGCGCTTTCACGACGTCAGGACCAATCGTGAGATTTGGGACAAAGTGCCCGTCCATCACATCAATGTGAATCCAGTCCGCCCCTGCTGCATCCACGCTGCGGACTTCTTCGCCCAGCCGGGCAAAGTCGGCAGAAAGAATAGAGGGAGAGATGATAGGCGCAGACATGGTTAATTCGGGAGCAGCCCCTTTTGTTCGCAATGTTGCAATTGCCCAGTGAATTCAGGCTGAACCCGCCGTTGCGAAGTTCCAATGATGCGGCTGGGCGCTTGGCAGCAAACGCGTCGTCGCGCGCATTTGAGCCCCGCCTTAGCCCGCTTCGGTGGAAAAGCGCACACGGTCGCTTGTTCCGCGATTCGCGGCAACTTAATTGCAACATTGCGAACAAAAGGGGCTGCTCCCGAATTAACCATGTCTGCGCCTATCATCTCTCCCTCTATTCTTTCTGCCGACTTTGCCCGGCTGGGCGAAGAAGTCCGCAGCGTGGATGCAGCAGGGGCGGACTGGATTCACATTGATGTGATGGACGGGCACTTTGTCCCAAATCTCACGATTGGTCCTGACGTCGTGAAAGCGCTGCGGCCGCATTCCAACAAGCCGTTTGACGTGCATCTCATGATCGCGCCGGTCGATCCGTACTTGCAAGCCTTTGCGGATGCGGGCGCTGATATCATCACCGTGCATCCTGAGGCCGGGCCGCATGTGCACCGGACGCTTCAGGCGATCCGCGCCCTGGGCAAAAAAGCGGGCGTTGTTCTTAATCCCGGCACGCCGGTTGAGGCGCTCGACAATCTCATGGATCTGGTTGACCTTATCCTTGTGATGAGCGTCAATCCCGGCTTTGGCGGGCAGAGCTTCATCCCCTCACAGCTCAAAAAGATTGCCGCGATCCGCGCGATGATTGAGCGCGAGGATCGCAATATTCACTTGGAAGTTGATGGCGGGGTCAATGCGGAGACCGCCAAGATGTGCGTTGCGGCCGGCGCTGATGTGCTGGTTGCAGGATCTGCGACGTTCAAGGGCGGGCCTGACCATTACGCCAGCAACATCGCCGCGCTTAAGGCGGCGGGAGACGAGGGCTGATGGACACGCTGTTTCGCGATGAGCGGACCGCTCGCATAGACGAGGATCGCAGCGGCAGCGCCATCCCGCTTGGCCCGGGCGAAGAGCCGCTGGCGCAGGACGCGCCAGATCCCGTGCACAGCGAAGCGCCGGAGACCTCGCGCGCGCTGGCTCTTACCGATGTGATCGCGCCCAGCTCGAGGCCCGGCGAAACACTTATCCGCCTGGCCTATCGCATGGGCATTCCCGGTCATGCGCTCGCGGCGCCTTTCCGCAGGGCCTCTGCGATGCGGGTGCGCGCGATCGTCAAGAGCCCGATTGTGGGCGACAGAGCCAGCGGCACGGCTCTGAGAGCGGGGCATTTTCAGGTTCAGGGGGTCAAGCTAGCGATTGGCCAGGTTGATTACAGCGGGCAAACCCGGCTTGCCCCTGGGCTTGAGCGGCGGGTGCACTCGTTTGGCTGGCTCGCTGATCTGGCTGCATGCGGAGCGCGTCCGGAGAACGCTGCCTTGGCTGAACGGATCACGCGCAGCTGGCTCAAGGCGCACCCTTCCCCGCCCAAAGCGACGCCCAAGTCTGGCCCGTGGGATGTGGAGCTTGCAGGCCTGCGCCTGATGGCCTGGCTGGTGCACGCGCCGATTGTGATGGGTGGCGGCGATGCGCAATTGCGCCGCGAGCTCTTGGCGGCGATTTCCGACACGGCGGCGTGGCTCGATCGCAAAGCGCTCAAATCGGGCGCGGGTCTGGGGCAAATGGTGGGCTGGGCTGCGGTGACCGCGGCGGGCCTTCTGCTTCCAGAGGGCCGCCCCCGCCGGCTTTACGGCGAAGCGGCGCTGATCAAATCGCTTGGCGATCTGGTGGGCGAGGATGGCGGCGTTTTGGCGCGGTGTCCGGCGGCGCAGATGGATGCGATCGCGGTCTTGTCCGATCTGATCGCTTGCTATGAGGCGGTGGAGGAAGACGCTCCGGAAGCGCTTTTTATCATGCGCGAACTGCTCGTGCCGCCTCTCCTGGCATTGCGTCATGGCGATGGCGGACTGGGCTCCTGGCAAGGGCAAGGCGCCATTGGCGCGGGCCGGCTTGCTGCGCTGATTGAAGCCACCGGCGTGCGCACGCGGCCGGTAAATGAACCGCAGAATTGGGGTTTTCATCGCCTGCGCGGCGGCAAGACCGTGGTCCAGTTTGACGCAGCCCCGCCCCCGCGCGCTCGCCACACACGCTGCGGATGCGCATCGACGCTCGCTTTCGAGATGTCTGACGGGCCAAGCCGGGTGATCGTCAATTGTGGCGGTGCCGCGCTCGTGGGGGGGCAAGTGCCCGCACATATCGGCCAGGGCTTGCGCGCCAGTGCCGCGCATTCAACCCTTGTGCTTGATAACGCCAATTCGACCGCTGTCTTGCTCCACGGCAAACTCGGCAAAGGCGCGGAAACGGTTGAAGTGGAGCGGCGCGCGCTCAGCCAAAACGGTTTCCGCGTTGAAGCCATGCATGATGGCTATTCCGCGCGCTTTGGCCTGACTCACAAACGCGTGCTTTCGCTGCGCGGCGATGGCGCGGAGCTTGCGGGGGAAGACATCCTTGTGCCTGCTAGTCGCAAGGGCAAGCGCGGCAAAATCGGCTTTGCCATTCGCTTTCATCTCGCGCGCGGGGTCGAGGCTCATCTGAGCGAGGATGAGCGCGGTGCCAGCCTGTTGCTGCCTGATGGGCGGCTTTGGCAGTTTCGCTTGCGCGGCGATGGGGCGGGCGCTGGCGAGGTCAAACTCGTTAAGGAAGACAGTCTGTGGGTTGACGGCGAGGGGCGCCCGCATGCAACCGAGCAACTCGTGATCGAAGGGCTGACATCGCGCGGCGGGGGTCAATTCTCCTGGCTGCTCAAGAAAATGGGGTAACCAACGGCCAAATGGCGGACATGGCGATCAAGCGGGCGCTGCTTTCAGTGTCCGACAAAAGCGGCTTGGCGCAGCTTGGCGCGGCCTTGGCTGCGCGCGGCATCGAATTGGTGAGCACGGGCGGCACGGCGCGCACTTTGCGCGAAGCGGGGCTGGAGGTGCGCGATGTTTCCGATCTCACCGGTTTTCCCGAGATGATGGACGGGCGGGTGAAGACGCTTCACCCCAAGGTCCACGGCGGGCTCCTGGCGCTGCGCGATAACGCGGAGCACGCTGACGCGATGGAAGAGCACGGGATCGGCGCGATCGATCTGGTGGTCGTCAATCTCTATCCGTTTGAAGAGACCGTCGCCAAAGGTGCAAGCCGCGCTGAAATCATCGAGAACATTGATATTGGCGGCCCGAGCATGGTGCGCTCGGCGGCGAAGAACCACGGCTTTGTGACCATCGTGACGGACCCGGCTGACTATCCTGCCCTGCTCGAAGAGCTTGAAGCTCAGGACGGTGCGACCTCAGAGGCGTTTCGGATCCGCATGGCGGGCAAGGCCTACGCGCGCACGGCGGCTTATGATGCAGCGATCGCGAACTGGTTTGCCTATGGCGATGCCTTTACGCATCCGCTCGGCACCGAAGCGCTCCAAGCCACACCCTTCACCCAGACCATGCCGCTGGCCTTCTCGCGCAAGGATGAATTGCGCTACGGCGAAAACCCGCACCAAGGCGCCGCCGTGTATGTTCCCCAAGTCACCGGTGGCGCTGGCGTGCCGCAAGCACAACAGCTGCAAGGCAAAGCGCTCAGCTACAACAATCTCAACGATGCAGATGCAGCGCTCGAGCTTGCAGCGGAGTTCGCGGACGGTGACCCCGCTGTGGTGATCGTCAAACATGCCAATCCTTGCGGCGTGGCGCAGAGCGGTACACTGCTTGAGGCTTGGGAAGCGGCGCTCGCATGCGACAGTGTTTCGGCGTTTGGTGGGATTGTTGCCGTCAACACCGAGCTTGATGGCGCGACCGCTGAAGCAATTGCGAGCATCTTTACAGAAGTCGTCATCGCGCCGCGGGTGTCCGAAGAAGCGCGCGCGGTGTTTGCCAAGAAGAAGAACCTGCGCTTGCTCGAGTGCGGCGTGCTGCCTGATCCTCGCCGGGGCGGCTTTGCGATGAAGACGATTGCGGGCGGCCTGCTCATCCAATCGCGCGATAATG
>JBCBOW010000221.1:0-4187 GCA_039821045.1 Pseudomonadota bacterium | reverse complement strand
GCTTGATCCCGCCCGGCCTCAACAATCGCTTGATCGTCGAGGTCACCGAAGAGCAGGCGATTGAAGACTACGATGCCGTCAAACAGGCGATGGATCGGATTAAGGAGAAAGCATGGGTCGCGATCGATGATGTTGGCGCTGGCTTTGCCGGGCTGCAGCACTTGATGCGTCTCGATCCCGATATCCTCAAGATTGACGGAGAGATCATTCACGGAATCGCCCATGATCCAGCCCGCCGCGCAATTGCTAAGGCGCTGGTCGAATTCGCCCGCGAGACCGGTTCAGTGCTGATTGCAGAGGGGGTCGAAACCAAGGCAGACCTGAACGCTATCCAAGAGCTCGGCATTCGCTTTGCGCAGGGATACTTGCTCGGTCGCCCGGCCATGCCGATGGCAAGCCGCCTGGCTTGCTGAAGAAGCTACCAGGTGGTGAATTTTGAGCGCCGAGAGATCATTGCTCCGGTCGTTCACCGTGGCTATATGAAGGTCATGTCTTCTGTCAGGCCTTGGCGCGATATCGAACGGCGCAAATGTCGCCAGATCATGGTGGGCGATGTGCCCGTGGGCGGCGATGCGCCGATCACCGTGCAGACCATGACGAACACCCCGACAGAGGATGCGGTCGCAACGCTCGATCAGATCCGGCGGTGTGAGGAGGTGGGCTGCGACATCACCCGCGTCTCATGCCCGACCGAGGAATCGACGGCCGCGTTCAAGAAGATCACAAAAGCAGCGCGCATCCCGGTCGTGGCGGACATCCATTTTCACTATAAGCGCGCTTTGGAAGCCGCCGATGGCGGCGCGGCGTGTCTGCGGATCAATCCGGGCAATATCGGCTCCTCGCAGCGCGTCGCAGAAGTGGTGCGGGCAGCGAAAGCCAATGGCTGCGCAATCCGCATCGGCGTCAATGCAGGCTCGCTTGAGAAGGATCTGCTGGAAAAATATGGCGAGCCTTGTCCAGAAGCGCTCATCGAAAGCGCGCTGGATCATATCAAGCTGTTGCAGGACCACGATTTCCACGAATTCAAGGTCGCGGTAAAAGCCTCCGACGTGTTCCTTGCGGTCGCGGCCTATCACGGTCTTGCCGAGACCGTGGACTGCCCGCTGCATCTCGGGATCACCGAAGCTGGCGGCCTGATCGGCGGCACGGTCAAATCAAGCATCGGCATGGGCTCCCTCCTTTGGGCTGGCATTGGCGACACGATCCGCGTTTCGCTCTCCGCGGAGCCTGAAGAAGAGATCAAGGTCGGCTATGAGATGCTCAAGGCGCTGGGCCTGCGCACTCGCGGCGTGCGCGTTGTCTCGTGCCCAAGCTGCTCGCGGCAGGGCTTTGATGTCATCCGCACCGTTGAGGCGCTCGAAAAACGCTTGGAGCATATCAAGACGCCGATGTCGCTCTCGGTCCTTGGCTGCGTGGTCAACGGCCCGGGCGAGGCGCGCGAGACCGATATCGGCCTTACCGGCGGCGGCGCGGGCAAACACATGGTCTATCTCTCGGGGCTGAAGGACCACGCAATCGAGGATGAGGACATGCTCGATCACATCGTAAAGCTGGTCGAAGAGAAAGCCGCTGCAATCGAAGCGGGCGAAGCGACCGCGTTCGATCCGCACGCCTCAAGCGAGCCAGAGCCAGCTGAAGCAGCTGAGTAGCATGACAGGCGAAACAAACGTCACTTCGGTCGCCGCAACCGCAGACAGCGCCGCGCAACCGATCCAGGCGCGAAGTGATCGCCATGCGGTGAAGTCGGCTTCCGCTGGGGCGGTTTCGGCCGGCGCAGCGGCACTTGGTGCATTGGCCGTTGGCGCCTTCGCTGTGGGAGCCCTTGCAATCGGTATGGTGGTGATTGGGCGGATGGGGATAGGCAAACTCCGCATCCGCGAAGCACAGATCGACAAGCTGACCGTTGGCAAGCTCGAGATCAACGATGAGGCCCAAACCAAGTGCTAAAACCGCTGATCGCAGGGCTGCTGGCAGCGATGCTCCTGACGGGCTGCGCCACCATCGTCCGGGCGCTCAGCGGCTCTGAGCACGCGCACGACTATCCCGAAAGCGCCGCCTACGCTGTCTCAGACGATGCGATGGCCGATGTTGAGGCAGCGCTTGTGCGCGCCTACGAGCTCGACAAGCGCGTGTTGCTGGTCATGGGCGCAAACTGGTGCCACGACAGCCGCGCGCTCGCCGGGTGGCTGGAGACCCCCCGTTTCGCCAAGCTGATCGAAGCGGAATACGAGCTCATCTTCGTCAATATCGGTATGCCGCAAATGGGCGATGGTCATAATCTGCATGTAGCGCGCCGCTTCGGCCTCGACGAGCTGCCCGGCACGCCCAATCTCCTTGTCCTTACCTCCGAAGGCGAACCGCTCAACCTTGATACGGCCACCAGCTGGCGCAACGCAGCGAGCCGCGAAGAAGACGCGATTTACGGGGAGCTTGAGATGTTGGCACGCAAGCCAGCCTGACCCGTTGCCTTAACATGCTCCACGTCGTTCATCACGCTGATTACATGGCGCCGCGTCCGGAGCGCGGCACATTCAAGTTCGACAAATACTACCTCGTCATGGAAGAGCTTCGCGCGTCTGGCGAAGCGCTCACCGAACATGCGCCTGCACCGATGCCGCGCAAATGGCTCGAAGCGGTGCACGATCCCGCCTATGTTGATGAGGTCTTTTCAGCGCAGGTCCCGCGCGAAAAGGAGCGCCGCATTGGCTTTCCCGTGACAGACCGCATCCGCGACCGGGTGCGTCACACCAATGGCGGCACATGGCTTGCTGCAAAACTTGCAATGGAGCACGGCTATGCGGCCAACAGCGCGGCGGGCAGCCATCACGCGCTCAGCCATACAGGCGCTGGCTATTGCGTGTTCAACGATCTTGCCGTCGCCTCGAACCGGCTTATCGCTGAAGGGCATGCGCGCCGCATTCTGATCGTCGATTGCGATGTTCATCAAGGCGATGGCACCGCCAGCCTGACCGCGATGCGCGAGGATATCTTCACGCTTTCGCTCCACGCTGAAAAAAACTTCCCTGTGCGCAAGGCGCGCTCCAACCGCGACGTGCCGCTGCCCGATGGGCTTGACGATGATGGCTTCCTCGCAGCGCTCGACCAGCATCTGCCCGGCATCATTGCGGACTTCGCGCCCGATTTCGTGTTTTACCAGGCAGGCGTTGATCCACATGAGCGCGACAAGCTTGGCCGCCTAAGCCTTTCTGACGAAGGTCTAGCGCGGCGGGATCGCTATGTCGTTGAGCAGGCGCGGCGGCGCGGGCTGCCGATCGCGTCGGCTTTGGGCGGCGGCTATGGCGATGATCAGCGCGAGGTTGCTCAGCGCCATGCCCGCTCCATGCTAACGATGGCCAAGGCCAACGCCGCGTTCGCTACCGCTTGAAATACAGATCAACATAGTCGGTCAAATAATCGCACCACTCAAATTCGCGCAGGCGATAATACTTGCGGTTCTGCGTGACGGCGAAGCGCCAGAGCTTGGTCTGGTCACAGAACCGCTCTGCATCCGGCGTGCCCATAATCGTGACATCGCCATCAAGCAGGAAATAGTCCTCGCCGATCTCTGCAATTCGCCCTTCGACTTTGACAGCAGCCGCGCCCGCCCCCTCTTGCTCTCCCGTGAGCCACCACACGCCGTGCTGATCTTGTCGCACACTGGCAACGCCGCGCTCTTCCCAGCCGATCCATTGCAGCGTCATCCCTTCAAGATTGCGCAATCTATCTGCATCGCGCTCGCTCAAAACGCGGGTCGGCTCATATTGAGAGGGGCCGCCCTCTTCATGCGTATCGGTGCCAAGCGGAGCGGCGATCCCTGCGAGGCTGGCAAGTAGAAGGGCAGAATAGGTCAGCATCTTGTGTGTCCCTTGCGGCGCGTTGGTGATACGTGGGCTGGAGTCAGAGGAAGAGGGATAGCGCAAAAATGGCTGAAATCGAAACCGATTACCTCATTGTTGGCGCTGGCGCGGTGGGCCTCGCCTTTGCTGATACGTTGCTTGATGAGGATCCCGATTGCCACATCACAATCGTCGATAAGCACGCCAAGCCGGGTGGCCACTGGAACGATGCCTATCCCTTCGTCGCTCTGCACCAGCCCAGCGCAACCTATGGCGTCAGTTCGATGGAGCTGAGCCCGGATCGCCGCGACACAACGGGGCACAAAGCAGGCCGGTTTCCACTCGCGCCGC
>JBCBOW010000220.1:0-4187 GCA_039821045.1 Pseudomonadota bacterium | reverse complement strand
GCCCAGCCGTGTCGCCACCAAGGGCTATCCGGACCTCTCTGGGCTTGATCTGCTCGAACTCTTCGCTTTTGTCCGCCCAGCGCAATTCTGCGTACCGACACCGCGCGGACTGGCGCAGGCGCTGGAGCTGGCTGAGCCCGATAGCGATGCGGCGGTGCCCGCGTTTCTCCAGCTCGCAGCGGGAGCGTTGATCGCGCAATGCGAGGAACCGGACTGGTTTGAGCGCAGCGGTGCATGGTCTTCGCTGCAATCCTTGGAGCGCCTGCGCTGGCCTTGGGCGCAAGTCTTAAAGCCGCACATCCGCCGCCCCGATCAGGCTGAAAAGTGGCTCTTTTCAACTCTGCCAGAATGGGAAGAAGCGGGCGAGCGCCCACCGCCGCGCCAAATAGAGCTGCCCGCGAGTGAGGTGCTCGCGCGGCTCGAAGCGCTCACGGGCACGGGCGCGGAGCGGCGCGAGGGTCAACGCGCCTATTCGCAGGACGCTGCCAAGATTTTCGCCCCGCGCACCGCATCCGAAGTGCCGCACATCGCGCTAGCCGAAGCGGGCACGGGGATCGGCAAGACGCTCGGCTATCTCGCGCCCGCTTCGCTGTGGGCGGCGGGATCGGGCGGCACCGTCTGGGTCTCCACCTTCACCAAAAATCTGCAACGCCAATTGCGCAGCGAGAGCCGCCGCGCCTGGCCGGTCAAACGGCCCGATGGCACCCCGCCTGTGGTGGTGCGCAAGGGCCGCGAAAACTATCTGTGCCTGCTCAATCTTGAGGACGCGCTGCAAGGCGGTTTCCAAGGGCGCCCGGCGATCCTGGCGCATCTGGTCGCACGCTGGGCGGCCTACACCCGCGATGGCGATATGATCGGCGGCGATCTGCCCGGCTGGCTCGGCACGCTGTTTCGCAAGCGCGGGATCGCCGCCCTCACCGATCAGCGCGGCGAATGCATCTATGCCGGGTGCCCGCATTACCGAAAGTGCTTTATCGAACGCGCCGGACGCGACAGCGCGCAAGCCGATCTGGTGATCGCCAACCACGCCCTCGTCATGGTCAACGCGGCTCGCGGCAGAGACCATGCGCCCCATCATTCAGGGCGCCCCACCCGCGTGATCTTTGATGAGGGCCATCATGTCTTCGAAGCCGCCGACAGCACTTTTGCCGCCTCGCTTTCTGGCCAGGAGGCGATCGAGCTCAGACGCTGGATCATGGGACCTGAACGCAAAAACCGCGGCCGCCGCCGGGGCCTTTCCGCGCGTCTCGCCGATGTTGCGAGCTATGATGAGGAAGGCGGCGATGCGATCGAGGCGGCGAGCGAAGCGGGCAAGGCGCTACCGGGCGATGGCTGGCTTCAGCGGCTGATCGAAAACGAACCGGCGGGTCCGCTTGAAAGGCTGCTCGCTGCGGTGCGCACGGCAACTTATGCGCGCGATGAGAGCGGCCAGGAGGCAGGCTATGGCATCGAGACCGAAGCAAGCGGACTGCCCGGCGATGTGATCGAGGCGGCGGGCGAAGCGGCAGCGGCGCTGGCCGCCATCCGCGTGCCTTTGATCCAGCTGGGCGGCCGGCTGGAGGCGATCGTGGCCGATCCGCCCGATTGGCTCGATGGACCCGATAACAGGGGGGGGCGCGCGCGGATTGAGGGCGCGCGCCATTCGCTCAGCTGGCGGGTTGATCTGATCGCTGCGTGGGAAGCGCTGCTGGAGCGGCTTGGTGGCCCGGTGAGCGAAGAATTTGTCGATTGGCTTGCGGTTGATCGCTCCGATGCGCGCGAGTTTGATGTCGCGATCCACCGCCGCTGGCTTGATCCGATGAAGCCCTTTGCACGCACCGTGCTTGAGCCTGCGCATGGCGTGATGCTGACCAGCGCGACGCTCACCGACCGGGTGGCGGACACGGACAAGGCGTGGGACGCGGCGATCCAGCGCTCTGGCGCAGCGCATGTTGAAAGCGCGCCGATGCTGACAGCGGCGCAAAGCCCGTTTGACTATGCCAGCCGCGCCGAAGTGCTCATCGTCACAGACATCAAGCGCGGCGATTTGCCCGGCCTTGCCGGGGCCTATGCGCGGCTGATCGAAGCGAGCGAGGGCGGTGTGCTGGGCCTGTTCACCGCGATCCGTCGCCTGCGTGCGGTGCATGGCCGCATCGCAGATCGCCTGGCGCGCGAGGGGCTCCCGCTTTACGCGCAGCATGTTGATCCGATTGATACAGGCACGCTGGTTGATATCTTCCGCGATGATCCGCGCGCGAGCTTGCTTGGCACTGATGCCTTGCGCGATGGGGTGGATGTGCCCGGGCGCTCCTTGCGCTGCGTGGTCCTGGAAGCGGTGCCCTGGCCGCGCCCAGACATCCTGCACAAGGCGCGCCGCGCTGCATCAGGAGGCGGCGGGCAATATGATGATCGCATCATCCGCGCGCGGCTTGCACAAGCCTTTGGCCGGCTCATCCGCGGGCGCGAGGACGCAGGCCATTTCATCGTCCTTTCCGCCGCCTTCCCCAGCCGGCTCTTGAGCGCCTTTCCCGAAGGCACCAGCATCCGCCGCCTTGCGCTTGATGAAGCACTCGCGCGGGTCAAAGGCGGGCTAATCGGCGAGAGCGCTCAAAGCATCGGCGGAGCGGCTGGCCAATTGGACGACAATATCCCAGACACATTCGCATGATCGAACAAGCGGACTTTTATGTGCGGATGATCGCGATTGGCGCCGGGCTTATGCTGATCTCGCAGATCGCGACAGGCAGAGTGCGCGCGAAGATCAAGCTGCCGGTCGTGGCGCTGATGGTCTGCGCGATTGCCTATCTCATGAATTCCACGCCGCTGATCCTCCCTCAAGGGCCGAGCGATCCGTTAGTAGACCTGCCCTCGCTCTTGACGCCGTTTTTCATCTGGCTGTTTGGCCGCAACCTGTTTGAGCGCGAACCCGATGGGCGCATGGCTCTCGCCTGTGGCGCAGCGCTGTGCGGTGCCTGGGCACTGGCCAATTTTCTGGAAGGCGGGATCGGGCTTGGATTTTACACCATCCATGTGCTCTCGCTTGTGCTGATGGCAGACCTCGTGCGCGTGGCCTTGAAAGACCGGGCTGATGATCTGATCGAACAGCGCCGCCTTATTCGTGTGTGGCTCCCCCTGCTGGTCGCAGCCGAAGCGGGCATCGTGCTTATGTTTGAGCTGTTTTTCGCGCCCAACGCCCCGCCCCCGGCGCTGCAATTGCTCAACGCCAGCGTCATCTTCCTTCTTATCCTGTTTGCAGGCCTTGCTCTTTTGCGCGCCGATCCGGAATTGCTGATGGAAACCGGTGACACCTCTCACAGCGAAGACCCGGCTCCGATCGCGCGCCTCACGCCGTCTGAGCAGGTGCTGCACGAGAAGCTCCTGGCAGCGATGGAAGCGGGCGGATACCGCGAACCCGGGCTCACCATTGCCCGGCTTGCCGCGCGGCTGGCGACGCCTGAGCATCGCTTGCGTGCGCTCATCAACCAGAGGCTGGGCTATCGCAATTTCAGCGCCTTTTTAAACCGTCACCGGATCGCCGAAGCGCGCGAAAAGCTGACCGACAAGGCCCATGTCGACCTTCCTGTGCTCACGATCGCGATGGATCTCGGCTACAATTCGCTTCCCACCTTCAACCGCGCCTTTCGCGCAGAGACAGGCACAACGCCGAGCGAATTCAGACGGTTAGGGCTGACCGAGGCATAGCCTAAGCAGTGGTCAAAACTAAAAAAGACGCATCATTTTCGAAATTGACGCGGATTTTTCGGCCCTGCGGAGAGCTTTTTGGAGGATCGCTCCATCTCATCCTCATCGCCGCTGATGGAGGACCCGATGATGACCGATGCCAACCTTGCCTATATCGCAGACCTCGTGGCCCGGCACTTTGCCAACGTCTTTTACTTTGACCTTGGGCGCTATCTCATCGCAGCGGGCGCGCTTACCCTGTTTCTCTTTGTCTTCCGTTCTTGGTCTGCCAACCGCAGGATCCAGCGCAATCGCACAGCGAAATTTGCAGACTACCGGCGCGAGGTGCTCTCTTCGCTGCGCACGGTGTTTGTGTTTGGCGTCACCACCCTTGCAACGCTGATCGGCAAGGAATTGGGCATCATCAATCTGGCGCTGGACCAGGCGCCTTTGTGGACGACCATCTGGCAGGCGGCGCTGATCGTGGTGGTTCATGATGCCTATTTCTACTGGATCCACCGCGCGAT
>JBCBOW010000219.1:0-4198 GCA_039821045.1 Pseudomonadota bacterium | reverse complement strand
GTTGACCATGCAGCCGATGTTTCCGTCGAGCTTGATGTAAGCGAGGTCATATTCGCTCGCTTCGACTTCGGCCGGGTCTTCCTCGGTTTCATCGCGCATTTCTTCGATTGCGGGGTGGCGATAGAGCGCGTTGCCATCAAAGCTCATCTTGGTGTCGAGCACCAGCAGGTGCGCTTTGCCGTCCGCATCGGGCTTCGTCTCCACCAGCGGGTTGATCTCCAGCATGTCGCAGTCGCTCGCGACAAAGGCGGTGTAAAGCTGCTTGGCAAGCTTCTGGCACTGCTTGTTGAGATCGCCTTCAAGGCCAAGCGCAAAAGCCACCGCGCGGCCATGATGCGGCATGAAGCCTTGCGCGGGGTTGATCGTGATCGTGGTGATCTTTTCGGGCGTTTCGTGCGCGACTTCTTCGATGTCCATCCCGCCTTCGGTTGAGGCGACCATGGCGACGCGGCCCGTCGCACGGTCCACCAAGATCGCGAGGTAGTATTCGCTCTCGATATCGACGCCATCGGTAACATAGAGGCGGTTGACCTGCTTGCCTGCGTCGCCGGTCTGGATCGTCACCAGCGTGTTGCCGAGCATTTCACGCGCGTGGCTTTCCACTTCATCAAGCGAGAAGGCCAAGCGCACACCGCCCTTGGCGTCTTCAGGAAGCTCCTTGAACTTGCCTTTGCCGCGTCCGCCCGCGTGGATCTGAGCCTTCACAACATAGAGCGGCCCGGGCAGCTTCTTTGCGCCCTCCAAGGCTTCCTCGACGCTCAGCGCGGCATAGCCATCCGGCACCGCAATACCGTGTTCCTTCAGCAGCTCTTTCGCCTGATATTCATGGACGTTCATGCGCGTTTGATCCCTTTGTTGATTGCGCCCGCTCACGTGGCCCGCGAGGAGCTAAGTTTCCCTGGGGAGAGTCCCGTCGAAGAGGGCCTAAGCATGTCTGGAGGCGCTTGAAAAGTCTCCTTCTTGGGCCCACGGGTTTTGAGCAATGGAACTTATGGATGATTGACCGGCAGCGCCTTTTGGACATCGTTCGCGAGGGTGGAAGGATCGCGCAGTCGCGCTGGCCGGGTGATGGCCACGCGCTGAAGGCCTGGGACAAGACGCCGGGTGATCCGGTGAGCGAGGCGGACCTTGAAGTCGATCGGTTTCTGCGCCGCGAATTGAACGCCTTGTTGCCCTCTGCGGCCTGGCTTTCTGAAGAGAGCTCCGATGACAAGGGCCGCACAAAGAGAGGGCTGGTCTGGTTGGTCGATCCGATTGACGGGACGCGCGACTTTGTGCGCGGGCGGCGCGGATGGTCTGTGTCCGTGGCTCTCGTGAGCTCGGGTAAGCCGCTCATCGGCGTGCTGATGGCGCCCGCGCGAGGCGAGGAATGGTGCGCGGAGGCCGGCAAGGGCGCAACCCTCAACGATCGACCGCTGAGAGCCAGCACCCGCGCGCACTTTGCCGGGGCGCGTGTGCCGATTGATCAACTGCCAAGCGTCGATTCGGACCTGGTGATCGTCGAAAAGCCCAATTCCATCGCTCTGCGTATCGCCATGGTGGCCGATGATCGCGCTGATTTGGTCGCCACACTGCGCTGGGGTTTTGAATGGGACATCGCCGCGGCAACGCTGATCGCGCGCGAGGCAGGCGCGCAAGTGAGCGACGCTTTTGGCAACCCGCTCGCATACAACAAGCATGACCCGCGCGACTTTGGCGTGCTTGTGTGCTCACCTGCGATCCACACCGAGGCGGTTGCGCGGCTTGCCGACCGAGCAGCCGCGCTCAGGTGAGCTCTCGCCAGATTAGCGCATCAGCCCGGCAACACCGGCATCCATCCCGGGCTGACACGTCAACCTATTGCGCGCGCGCTTCTTGCACGTCTTCCTGGCTGATCGGGATGATCTTGATCTCAACCCGGCGATTGAGCGGCTCGTCCACGCCATCAGCGGTCTTGATACGCAGCTGGTCATAGCTCTCACCAAAGCCGCGGGTGGCAAAGCGACTGCGCGCCACGCCTCGGGCCGCGAGATAGTCCGCCACAGCCTGCGCGCGCTGCTCCGACAGGGACTGGTTAAGCGCATCGCTGCCGGTCGTATCGGTGAAGCCGTACACATCGACCAGGCTGTTGGGATATTTGATCAGACTTTCCGCAACCGCATCAAGCGTCTGATAGAAGCCCGGATTGATGTCGGCGGAGCCGCGCGAGAAGGTCACGCCATCGGGCAGACGCACAAGGATCGCGTCTTGATCGCCAACCTGTTCGACTTCAACGCCGCTGCCTGCGGTTTGCTCTTCGAGTTCTTTGATCTGATCATCATAGCGCTTACCCACCAGCGCCCCGGCGGAGCCGCCGATGCCAGCGCCGATGATACGCGCGGCGTTGCCCCCGATTGCGCCGCCCAAGAGATAGCCCAGCGTTCCCCCGATCCCTGCGCCAATGGCGGTGCGCGAGGCTTTGCGCTCGCCGGTGTTGGGATCTGTGACGCACGCGCTGGTCGTCAAGAGTGCAAGAGTTGCGGTGCTCGAAAGCAGGATGCGGGTCGTTTTCATGGCAATTTGTCCTCCTCCACGTTGGTATGTCTTCGCTATAGCCGGGCTGAACGCGCGGTGCACGTCTCGTCATGTTTCGCCTGTGGTCGTTCATCGCTGAGGATGCGCGCTTCAACGCGCCGACCATAACGCACAGGCGCATGGCCTGTGCGCGCAGCATCATCGGGGGAATGCTGCACACAGTTTGCACACTTCTCTCTCGCATCCCGCGCAAAGTGTGGTAGCGCTAACGGCTGTGACACCGTTTCCTTGGTCTGACGTTGCCATCATTGCAGGGCTGATCGTGCTCAATGGCGTCTTCGCCATGTCTGAGCTGGCGATCGTCTCTGCCAAGACATCGCGTTTGGCGGCGCGGGCGGAAGATGGCTCCTCCTCCGCGCGCACCGCCATGAGGCTGGCTGCAGAGCCGGGCAAGTTTCTCTCCACTGTGCAGATCGGCATTACGTTGATCGCGATCATCACCGGGGCCTTTTCGGGCGCGAGCCTTGAGGGCCCGATCGGGGAGCGGATGGTCGCGCTCGGCGTACCCGAAGAGATGTCCGGTCAAGTCGCCTTTGTGACCGTTATCGCGCTGACCACCTATCTCAGCGTTGTTGTCGGCGAGCTTGTGCCCAAACAGCTCGCTTTGCGCGCCGCTGTCCCGATCAGCCTCGTCATGGCGCGCCCCATGGCTATTCTGGCTACCATTGCCGCTCCGCTGGTCTGGCTGCTTGATACGTCTTCTGCGACGATCATCCGCCTCTTCGGTATTCGGTCAAAGGGTGCCGCCACGGTCACCGCGGAAGAGCTGCAGATGATCTTTGCAGAAGCGACCCGGTCTGGCGTTATCGAGGCGGAGCAGCACCAGATTCTCACAGGCGTGGTGCGCTTGGCTGAGCGGCCTGTACGCGAGATGATGACCCCGCGCACCGAGCTGGACTGGATCGAGGCGGACGCTGATCTGGCGCGCATCCGCAAAACTATCGACGAAAGCCCGCATTCGCTGTTGCCGGTGGCGGAAGGGTCCCCGGATGCCATCCTTGGCATCGTCAAAGTGCGCGAGGTCCTTGCGCGACTGGTGGCGGGGGAACCGGTATCGATCCGAGCGATGATGCAGAAGGCCGAGGTTGTGCCGGATCAACTCGATGCGCTTGATGCGCTGCGTGTGCTCCAATCATCGGATATCGCGATGGCGGTGGTGCATGATGAATATGGGCACTTCGAAGGCGTTGTCACCCCGGTCGATCTGCTCACAGCCATCGCCGGAAACTTCGCCAGCGACTCAGACCAGGGCGAGGCGCCTCAGATTGAAGAGAGGGTGGACGGATCCCTGCTTGTATCGGGCGCTCTATCCGCAGACGTGCTCGCGGATCGTTTGGGCATTGATTATGACGACAACCGCGAGTTCGGGACGGCGGCTGGCTATGCGCTTTCGGTTCTCAAACGACTGCCCGCCGCTGGCGAGAGCTTCGAGGACCAAGGCTGGCGTTTTGAGATTGTCAGCATGGATAAGCGCCGGATCGACAAGATCAGCGCGGTCCAACTCGAAATCGCCGCAGACTAGCCCAGCTCGGCGGGCGGCGCTCAACTCGTCGTACGCACAGAACGCCTGACACACCTGGCACACTGTCTAAGCGCAAAAAACCAATCGATCACACAGGCGCGTTTTGATCGCCAAAACCGATCA
>JBCBOW010000218.1:0-4200 GCA_039821045.1 Pseudomonadota bacterium | reverse complement strand
TTCAAACAGACGATGAAGCGCAAGCTTGCTGCCCGCGATAACAAAGGGCTTGCTGTGTGTTTCATCATGAACAGAGACCGCGAGTGGGGATGCCTGCGCCATCGTCGGGAGCAGCTTGGTCAGATCGATCAGCTCTGCATCGACCAGCGGGCTTTCCGCGCGCGCATAGGTAAGCATATCGGTGACAAGACGCTCCATCAACGCAAGGTCTGCCTCATACATGTCGGCCTCATCTTCGAGATGATCCTCCATGCGCAGCTTGAGCCGAGTGATCCCGGTGCGGATATCATGCGCAATCGCAACCACGATCTCCTCGCGCTCACGGATAAGGCCAGAAAGCCGCGCGCGCATGCGATTAAAAGCGGCGGAAAGACGGCGCAGTTCCCTTGGCCCAGTTTCCGAAATCGGCACTGCCGTTTCCGCCAGGCCAACCAGCTCCGCATCACGCTCCAGCTTTCTGATCGGCCCGGTGATGACGCTTGAGACAGCAAAGCCGAGCGCCACTGCGAGTGTGATCAAAAAGCTGAACAGCGCCAGCGCCGCAAAGGGCCGGTTCATGAAGGATATCGTGGGCGCGAGCCAGATATTGAGCACCCGCCCATCGCGCAATTCGATCGCCACATTAAGAATGCTGGCGCCGCTGATCGGCGGGCCGTCGTTGGGAAAGAAATAGCGCTGCATCTCCCACACATAGATCGTGCGAAAGCGCATCTCGCGATCGGCAAGCGCGGTTTCTCCAGCCGACAGGTTAGCTTTGAGCAGTTCGGCCTTGGCTGGGTCCGGTGCCAGCTGGGGTGCAAATTCAGCGTCAATGCGCACCGCGCGCGAGACCCCTTCATAGCCTGAAAGAACCAGCCCCTCGAGCTCCTGCGGAGTGCTCTCAAGCAACTGAATAAGCTCGGCGATCCCTTGCGCGTTTTCCATCAGACCGCGGTCGAAAAGGGGGCTTGAGAGCGGCGTCTGCAAGGCAGCGATGACAAGCGCCAAAGCCAGCGCAGCCGAACCCAGAAGCACCGCCATCACGCGCACCGCAATGGAGTTGAAAAAAGCCTGAATCGACAGGTTCAAGACGTCTCTCGGATCACTTCGGCAGAGAAGGCATAGCCCAAATTGCGCACCGTCTTGATCAAGACAGGCTTGCGCGGATCATCCTCGATCTTGCTGCGCAGGCGACTGATTTGGGAATCGATGCTGCGATCAAACGAATAGGTGTTTTCGCCGCGCGACAGATCAAGCAGAGCATCGCGCGAGAGGACCCGCGGTGCGCTTTCAACCAGCGCTTTGAGCAGCGCGAATTCGCCTGAGGTAAGGTGCACCTTCTCCCCATCCTCGCGCGAGAGAGACATTTGCTCTGGCACCAGCCGAAAGGGGCCAAACAGCAGCGCGGGCGATTTTCGCGACTGGTTGGCGCCGGCCTTCGCGCTCGCGGCGCTGCGACGGGTTACCGCTTTGATCCGCGCGATAAGCTCACGGGTGTTGAACGGTTTACCGAGATAGTCATCCGCACCCAGCTCAAGCCCGACAATCCGGTCAACATCATCAGCCAAGGCTGTCAGCATAATGATCGGAACGGCGCTGTGTTGACGCAGGCGGCGACAAAAGGAGAGGCCGTCCTCTCCTGGCATCATCAGATCGAGCACGATGGTGTCGATCGCCTCGCTTTCGAGAATACGCTCGGCGACTGAGACCGATTCAGCGAGAAACGGGCGCATGCCCGCGCGCTCGAGCGCGCTGCCCACCAAACGCACTATTTCTGCGTCGTCATCAACCACAAGAATTCGAAGGCCCGTGTCCATCCCGCTTTGATACCGGCTTGGTTGGCTAATTGTCACCTGCAGAGATGTGGCGGTTTTTGTTTAGCCAAATAGCGCCTGCAACATTTTGCGACATTCAGCCAAGGACGAGCGAAAAAGCGGCAATTGAGCGCGCCTAGAAGAGCCTCATCGCAACAATGAAAGGTTCTGATGATGACTACCACTTCTTCTTCAATCGCACTTCTCCGCCCAGCTCTCGCGGCTCTCGCTGCGCTTGCAGTGCTGCCGCTTGCCGCCAGCCCTGCCCACGCACAATCGGCAGACGATCTGCAACAGCTGCTCAAGCAAGCCGATGCAAACCGCGATGGCGATCTGACTTGGACTGAAGTCGTTGAGCTGCGCACCAAGTCATTTGGCCGCATGGACCGAAACGGCGATGGCTATATCGACAAGTCTGATCGTCCCTCGATATTCGGTGGCCGGTTTGACAGCGCCATGGCCAAAGTCGCTCGGTTTGATGCCAATGGCGATGGCCGCATCTCAAGCGCAGAAATGATCGAAGCCGAAGCGCCCGTTTTCACCAAGGGCGATACGAACGGCGATCAGGTTCTGACGGCTGAGGAAATCCAGGCGCTGCGCGCCACCCTCTAACCCTCACACCCCTCAAACCGGCGCCCGAGATGCCCCCCTGTGTCGGCGCCGGTCTTGCCCAGATTGGCACTCGCTCCGTTCCGAAAGGCCCCTCACTATGCTCACGCCCCAAATCCCGCTCGCGTTTATTCTTGTCGCGCTCATTTTTGCTTTGGTGGAGTATCAATGGCGCAAACGCGGTGGGGTTGGGTATAGTTTCGGGTCTCTGGGTGCCAATCTGGGCATCATGTTAGGGCTGGGGGTCTCCAGAGCGATCACCAGCGGGCTTATCGCGGGCGTTTACCTCGTGATTTACGCTTTCGCACCGATCAAGTGGGACATGGCCAATCCGCTCACCTGGGTTGCGGGCTTCTTTGTCCTTGAGTTCTTCTATTATTGGCAACATCGCTTCAGCCATACGATCCGGTGGTTCTGGGCGGCGCATTCGGTCCATCATTCAACCAATGAATTCACCTTGCCTGCGGCGTTCCGCCTGAGCTGGTTCAGCGCTTTTGCCGGCAATTGGATTGTGCTTTCGCCGATGGTGTTGCTGGGCTTTCATCCGCTCATTCTTGGCACGCTGCTGGTCATTAATCTGCGCTATCAATATTTCCTGCACACCGAGGCGGTCGGCAAGCTTGGCCCGCTTGAATGGGTGCTCAACACGCCATCGCATCACCGCGCGCACCACGGCTCCAACTCTGAATATCTCGACACCAATTATGGCGGGGTGCTGATCATCTTTGACCGGCTGTTTGGCACCTTTGCGGAAGAAAAAGACGACAATCCCGTGGTCTATGGGCTCACCAAGCCGCTCAAGAGCCACAACCCAATCACGATCAACTTTCACGAATGGCGCAATTTGGTGAATGATGCGTGGCATTCGCAAACGCTGCCCGAGCTCTGGCACGCGGTCTTTGGCCGCCCATCTGATGGGCCGTACAGACAGCGCGGACCAAGACGCGCCAGCGATCCTGCGATCAGCCGCGTCAGCAATCCCGTCCAGCGGGCGCTGGTCGACAGCAGATCGCGCAAAATCATCTAGCCTAAGCCGCAAGGAGCTGCGCACGGACCACCATCAGTCAAGGCGCGCTCCATCCATATTCATACGCTTCCACAATCAGGGGATGCCTCATCATGTCCTATCGAATGCTCGCGCTCGCCTGTGCGCTGTTTCTGCCTGCCATTTCTGATGAAGCCAAAGCGCAATCGCAGGTCTCCAAATGGGATCGCTCCGAACTTCCGGGCGCCTTTACGCTCAGCCTGGCTTTTGCGGTCACTGATCTGGAGGTGACGCTTAACGACACCGAAATCGTGCTCCCGGAAAGCTTTGACTTTGGCGATTTCGAAACCACCGTTGATGAAGATGTGACCTTTAGCAGCACCTTTATCGGCGCGGGTGCAGCCTATCGCGTGCTGCCAGTGCTTACGCTCAATGCGCGCGCGGGATTTGTCTCGAGCGAATCCGATATCGGTGTGGGTGTCAGCGGCATTCCGGATGAACGGTTTCCCGGGGTCCTTGTGCAAGGCCCGGTTTCCTTTGCAACCGAGGTTTCGACCTCGGTTGAAGGCATCAATGCCGGGATCGGCGCGACGCTGGCAGCCCCGCTCGCGTCCATCGGGAGCCGCGAAGTGATCGGGTATGCGACCTATCAGCACTCTTGGAGCGAATATTCAGATGACAATTTCTCTGCCGACTATGGCCGCGCCGGGGCGGGGCTTGTCTTCCCGTTTTCGCTGATGGACCCGATGCAGCCCGTCTTTCGCCTTGGCGCAAGCTACACCGATGTAAATCGGCAGTTTGAGCGCGAGTTTG
>JBCBOW010000217.1:0-4203 GCA_039821045.1 Pseudomonadota bacterium | reverse complement strand
GATGTCGATATGGATCTTGCGGCTGCCGGGAGAGAAGGCATCCAAGCGCCCCGTCACCCGATCATCAAAGCGCGCGCGCGAATGCCTGGCGTACCCCGAAAAATCGGCCAAGCATCCCGAGATGATCATGCCGCAAAAGGCGATCGAGCGGCTCCACGCGCTCACCGCGCATCGCGAGCCGATCATCTCGACCGAAGTCGGCCAGCACCAGATGTGGGCCGCGCAATATTACGGGTTTGAGAGCCCCAACAAATGGCTGACCTCGGGCGGGCTCGGCACGATGGGCTACGGCATGCCCGCCGCGATCGGCGCGCAGCTTGGCTGCCCCGATGCGCTTGTCATCGATGTAGCGGGCGAGGCAAGCATTCAGATGAACATTCAGGAGCTTGGCACCGCCTCGCAATACCGCCTGCCGATCAAGGTCTTCATCCTCAACAACGAATATATGGGCATGGTCCGCCAGTGGCAGGAGCTGACTTACGAAAGCCGCTATTCGAACAGCTATTCGGACAGCCTGCCCGATTTCGTCGCTTTGGCAGAGGCCTATGGGTGGAAAGGCATCCGCATTACAAAGCCCGGCGATCTTGATGCCGGCATCATCCGGATGATGGAGCATGATGGCCCGGTGATGGTCGATTGCTGCGTGGCGCCCGATGCCAATTGCCTGCCGATGATCCCTTCAGGCGCCGCGCACACCGACATGCTGCTCTACGGTGACCGGGTGGACGGCACGATGGATGACGAAGCGAAAGCGCTCGTCTAGAGCGCCCGCTCGGGAGGGAATCCATGAAAATCACTCAAGCCGCATCCGAGCGGCACGTCCTTGCGGTCACCGTCGACAACGAGCCGGGCATCCTCGCCAAGATCACCGGCATGTTCACCGCGCGCGGATACAATATCGATTCGCTCACCGTGGCCGATATCTCCGATGATCACGCGGTCAGCCGCATCACCATCGTCACCAAAGGCCCGCCTGAAGTGATCGACCAGATCGAAGCGCAGCTCGATCGGCTTGTACCGGTTCACAAAGTGACCGACCTCACCGCCGCAGGCCCGCATGTCGAGCGCGAACTGGCGCTGATCAAAGTCGCGGGCACGGGCGACAAGCGCGTCGAGGCCCTGCGCATCGCAGAGGTTTTTCGCGCCAAGGTGGTCGACACCACCACCGAAAGCTTCGTCTTCGAGCTTACCGGTTCGCCGGACAAGATCGAGAGCTTCGTAGCGCTGATGCGCGGGCTTGGCCTCGTCAGCGTCGGGCGCTCAGGCGTGGTCGGCATGATGCGCGGCCTGCAAACCCATTAAAGCACACCCGAATCTGCCCCAAGCGGGCCTGACTGATCTCAAAGGAACACACGCTCAAATGAAAGTCTATTACGACGCTGACGCTGATCTCGGCCTCATCAAATCGAAGAAAATCGCTGTCCTTGGCTATGGTTCGCAAGGCCATGCGCATGCGCAAAACCTGCGTGATAGCGGCGTTGCCGAAGTCGCGATTGCGCTGCGCGAGGGTTCGTCCAGCGCCAAGAAAGCCGAGGATGCAGGCTTCAAGGTGCTTTCGAACACCGAGGCGGCGAAATGGGCGGATATCCTCATGATCCTCGCGCCCGATGAGCATCAGGCCGCGATCTGGGAGAATGATCTTGCCGGCAATATGAAGCCGGGCGCAGCGCTCGCCTTTGCGCACGGCCTCAACGTTCACTTCGGCCTGATCGAGCCGCCCGCCGACATCGATGTCATCATGATCGCGCCTAAGGGTCCGGGCCACACCGTGCGCTCCGAATATGCGCGCGGCGGCGGCGTGCCTTGTCTTATCGCGGTGCATCAGGATTCAAGCGGCACCGCGAAAGACGTTGCGCTCTCTTATGCGTCAGGCGTCGGTGGCGGTCGCTCAGGGATCATCGAGACCAATTTCCGCGAGGAATGCGAGACTGACCTATTCGGCGAGCAGGCCGTCCTGTGCGGCGGGATCACCCACTTGATCCAAGCTGGCTTCGAAACGCTCACCGAGGCGGGATACGCGCCCGAAATGGCCTATTTCGAATGCCTTCATGAGACCAAGCTCATCGTTGACCTGCTCTATGAGGGCGGCATCGCCAATATGCGCTATTCAATCTCGAACACGGCGGAATATGGCGACATCACCACCGGCCCGCGGATCATCACCGATGAGACCAAGGCCGAGATGAAGCGCGTGCTTGAAGACATTCAGGCCGGGCGCTTTGTGAAGAACTTCGTGCTCGATAACCGCGCTGGCCAGCCCGAGCTCAAAGCCTCGCGCAAAGCTGCTGCTGCGCATCCGATCGAAGAGACTGGCGCCAAACTGCGCGCCATGATGCCCTGGATCGGTGCGAACAAGCTGGTCGACAAAGACAAGAACTAAGGCCAGTGCGGGCAGCGCTATGTCTGCCCGCACCACCGCTGTCCTGTTCGCCCTGTGCGCGCTTGCCTGGGTGGTCATCGTTGCGCGCGCCTTCATCAATGTAAAGGGCCCCGAGGACTTCGTCATCACCGTCTCGCAAAGCGAAGTGCAAGCCTTCGCACGCGAACAGTTGGACGCGTTGCAGCCCCAATCCTTTGCCCAGAATATCGAGCTGTGCGGCATCATCTTTGAGCGATCTGATGGGACGCTCGGTGCCTCAACCACGCGCGAAGGCGAAGAGGCAAGCTGCGGCATCGCCTATTTTGATGAGCCCGGCATGCGCCCGGTTGCCAGCTTTCACACGCATGCCGCGCAAAGCGACATCTACGATAGCGAGGTTCCCTCCGTGCTCGATCTCGATAGCGATGCGGCGAGCGGCATGGACGGTTATGTCGCGACACCGGGCGGGCGCTTTTGGCGAGTCGATGCGGGCGGCCCCACCGCTATCCTGATTTGTGGGCCAGGATGCCTGGCGCAGGATCCAAACTATCGCCCCTGCCCCGCGCTCGAACCCAAACCGCGCTACTCAAGAGACGATCTGATCACCCGGCAAAGGAGCGGGCTTCTTCCTTGTTCAAGCGGGTATTGACGCTGCTGACACCGGACGGTTCGAACCCGAGTCAAGAAAATCGCACGCTTCCTAAACTTTAGTCTGGGGCATTTCGCGCCAATGTGTTTCAATAGCATTCCGCGACCACCCCCCTCAATGATCCCGGAGCTCCCCCCTCATGAAAAAACTGCTTCTTGCCGCCGCTGCCACCCTCGCCGCCACCAGCGCTGCGCTCGCTGCGACACCTTACCTCTTTGCACAAAGCGCGCCTGATTTGCCGGGCAAGGTCGATCCGGCGCTCGTCAAGGCGGGCGAATATACGATCGATCCCGCGCACACGCTGGTGAGCTGGCAAGTCGATCACTTCGGCTTCAACGATTACATCGGCCTGTTTGGCAATATCACGGGCACGATGACGCTCGATCCCTCCAATATCGGCCAATCAAGCTTCTCAATCATGGTTCCGGTCGCTGAAGTGACGGTCGCCAGCGCGGGGCTGAAGGAGCATATGCTGCGCGCGGGCAAGGACGGGGCAGCACCCGATTTCTTTGGCCCTGAGCCGGGGATGGCGGCTTTCACCTCCACCAGCGTGGTGCAAACAGGCGCTAACACCGCGACCATCGAAGGCATGCTCGCAATGAACGGCCAGAGCGTACCTGTCACCTTGATGGCCGAGTTCAGCGGCGCGGGCACCAATCCGTTTTCAAAAAAGGAGACCGTGGGCTTTGAAGCAACCGGTGTTCTCGATCGCACCCAATGGGGCGTGAATTATGGCCAGGGGCTGATCGGTAACGAGGTTGAGCTGCGGATCAGCGTGGCCTTTGAGCTGGCTGCGGCCGAGTAACCTCGCTCACAGCTCCCTCCCCCTGGGCGCCAAAACGAAACCACCCGCGCGAGGCTTTGAAACCTTGCGCGGGTGGTTCCTTGGGGCCGCGAGAGCCCCCCTCCTATGTGTTTGCCTGATTTGCTTGGTCCCCCGATGAACGGACCCAAAGGAGTGTGACCGAAGCAGAGCTAGGAGGAAAAACCCTTCTCCGGCCACACCCAAGCACGCGCCGTCAGGCTTTCGGCGCGCAAGGTTAAGCGCTTGGCTTAGGCGGCCGGTGAGCAGCCGCTCGCTTCGCAAGCCGCCGCACCGCATGCTGCCGCGCTGCAAGCTGCCGCACCGCAAGCTGCCGCACCGCAAGCCGACGCTGAGCATGCCGCCGCGCTGCACGCTGAAGCTGAGCACGCT
>JBCBOW010000216.1:0-4248 GCA_039821045.1 Pseudomonadota bacterium | reverse complement strand
AACCACAAGATCGGCTTCTTCGCCTTCGGGCGCAGGCGCGATACCGCGCTCGCTGAGCAATTCGCTCATACGCTCGCCGTCATAAACGTTCATCTGACACCCGAAGCTTTTGACCCGGTATGTCTTGGGTTGGTTTTGTGGTTTCATGAGGGCCGCGCTCTTAGCGCCAAGCGCGCAGACGATCAATCGGCAGCTTTTCCAGGCTTGCTTTCGAGGGTGCACACACGCGCAATCCGCGATAGAGCATCAAGCATGATGTCCCTCGTAAACCCTTTTGCCAGCGCCCTTTCTGGCTGGCCGGTGCATGACAACACAGCGCTTGACACTCTGTTTTACGATGTTGGCATCTTGAAGGACACAGAGCGCGCCAAACTGGCAGCGCAAAGCAAGGTTGAAGGGATCATCCTTGAAGTTGGCCCTTCGCACACGCCTTCTTTGCGCATTTGGCCGGGCATCCAGGCCTGTGAGGACCTGCATGATCGCTACGCGGCGATCAGCGTTGCGGGTGTGGGCAGTTCTGCTGTTGGCGCTGCAGCGCTGGCGCGCAATGTCGCTGATGCTCTAGGCGGGCCCGTGCTCGCTGTGGTTTCAGGGCTCGGGATGGCTGATCTTGGGTCAGAGGCCCTGGGCGGCTTTTTTCTGTTTGGGGGCCTCAACGCTATTCGTCATGCGGGGCAAAGCCTAGAGCCTTGGCACTGGCTCACCCCGCCCGGCTTCAAGCCGCGCGATCCCGGGCACACTTTTCGCATGGCGAGAGACAGCGCCGATGTGAAGGCCTTGCGCGAATTGCTTGCGATGCGCGTGAAAGTGCCGTTCCTGGTGGGGCATTCGAAGGGCAATCTGGTCTTATCAGAAGCGCTGTATGCCTTGCGCGAGACCGATCGCGCGGTGTTTGATCATGTGGCGCACGATACACGCGTCGTCACATTCAGCGCGCGCATTGCGATGCCGCCCGAGCTTGTGAGCGTGACAGATGTGATGGGCGAACTCGATACTTTTGGCGCGCTCAATTCACGGCCCGACATCCTTGTTGACGTGAGCATCCCCAACGCATGGCACCACACCAACACACGTTTGCCGATGCACTTGGGCGTGACAAGAGTGCTTCAAAAGATCGCGAAAGAGCCGGACCTGGCCCGCTAGCTGTGCTGCTTGGCTCCCGCCTGTTTTCCAGTTAGGCGCGCGAATTTCTCGATTATTCCGCCCACGCCCCATGCAAGATACCACGGCCAGAAGTAGACAAACCCAACGCCTAGCCAGATCCAATCCTCGCCAATTGGTGCGCCTTCGAAGAACACCAGAAATACGGCAAACAGCACGCCCGGCGGGATCAGGACATGGATCGCCATGCGCGCATATCCGCGCATCGGGATAAGCCAGCGCAAAATGCGAGAGAGCGCAAAGCCGAGCACGAAAGCCAGAGCGAAGGTGCCGACAAACTCGATCATGCACCCTTGCTCCGGCGCAATGGGTTAAGCGACGGTCGCCTTCATGATCTTGCCAGGGCTCGCGGGCGGTTCGCCTTTGGGCAGCGCGTCAATATGTTCCATGCCTTCAGAGACCTGGCCCCAGACAGTGTATTGCCCATCGAGGAACTCAGCATCCTCGAAGCAGATGAAGAACTGGCTGTTCGCGCTGTCGGGCACTTGCGTGCGCGCCATCGAACATGTCCCGCGGGTATGCGGCTCGGAATTGAATTCCGCCTTGAGGTCGGGCTTGTCACTGCCGCCCATGCCCGTGCCGGTGGGATCGCCGCCTTGAGCCATAAAGCCGGGGATCACCCGGTGAAAGACGACGCCGTCATAAAAGCCTTCGCTTGCAAGCTCAGTGATCCGCTCCACATGGCCAGGCGCCAGATCAGGGCGCAGCTTGATGACAACGTCTTTGCCTTCGCCATCGCCGGTGTCGAGAGTAAGGGTGAGCGTGCTGTCGGCCATTGGGGGTATCTCCTTGATTGGGCTGACGGTCGCCTAAAGGCTTTGGCGCTTGCTGTCACCAATAAGCAAGCCCCTTTGCTTGCTTTTCGCGTGCCCGAACGTAAAGCCGCAGCCCATGGCGCAGGAAGAGGCTCTTGACGAGACGCTCACAGCGGACGGGAAACCGATCGAAGATGCACGCCCTGATGATCGGGTCGATGATGAGCGCCATGATACCGAAAACCGGCTGAAGCCGCGCTATATCACCAAGGTTCGCGAAGCCTTTGAGGCGGGCGAGAATTCAGCTGTCCACGATCTGGTCGAGCCGCTGCACCCCGCTGATATCGCTGACCTTATCGAATTGTTTGATCGCGATGAACGCGCCGATTTCGCTGCCTCGATCACCGACCTGATGTCGAGCGATGTTGTCGCCGAGCTCAACGATCACGTGCGCGAAGACATGATGGAGGCGCTTGAGCCGGGCGATGTCGCCGCCATCACCGAGCAGCTTGAAACCGACGACGCGGTCCAGCTCCTCGAAGATCTCGATGAAGACGACCAGCGCGCCATCATTGCCGAACTTGAGCCGGAAACCGCCGAAGCGGTCAGCTCTGCACTGGCCTATCCCGAAGAGACCGCCGGACGGCTGATGAACCGCCACATCATGGCGGCGCCTGAGCACATGCGGGTGGGCGACCTCATCGACTATCTGCGCGATCAAGGAGACCTTGAGCACGATTTCTTCGAAGTGTTCGTTGTCGATGCAGCCTTTCATCCGGTCGGAACATGCGCTTTGAACTGGATCCTCACCAGCCCGCGGCAGATCAAGCTCACGGATGTGATGAAGCGCGATCAAACGCTCATACCAGCGCTGATGGACCAGGAAGAGGTCGCGCTGATGTTTCAGAAATACGCGCTCATCTCCGCGGCTGTGGTGGATGAAACCGGGCGTCTCGTGGGCCAGATGACGGTTGATGATGTCGTTCACATCATCTCCGAAGAAGCGGGCGAAGATGCGCTGCTTTTGTCTGGTGCGGGCGATGGCGATATCAATGAGCCGATTGCAGAAGCCTATTCGAGCCGTGTGCGATGGCTGATCGCCAATCTGGGCACAGCTGTCATCGCATCAGCCATTATCGCCATGTTTGGAGCGGCGATTGAAGCCCTGGTCGCGCTCGCTGTGCTGATGCCGATCGTTGCGAGCATTGGCGGAAATGCCGGCACTCAGACGATGGCTGTGGTGGTCCGAGCGATCGCCACCAACCAGCTGACCCGGGCGAATACCTGGAAGATCGTCTGGCGCGAACTGCGTGTGGCGCTGCTCAATGGTGCGACTGTGGCGGTGTTGATCGGTGCTGCAACAGCGTTGCTGTTTGAGCCCATGATGGGGGCCGTGATTGCCGCTGCGATGATCATCAATATTGCTGTTGCTGGCTTGGCGGGCGTTCTGGTCCCGGTGATCTTTGAGCGGTTCGGGCAGGACCCGGCGGTTGCCTCCAGCGTGTTTGTCACCATGATCACCGATTCGATGGGCTTTTTCGCGTTCCTCGGCCTCGCAGTTGTGTGTGGGCTGGTGCCGATGGGTTGAGGGGAGCGGGCCCGCGCCCTAGGTTATGCCCATGCCTCTCAATCTAACGAAAATCGCCTTCGGCGCTCAAAGCTACGCCGATATTGAAAGCTGGTATGAACCGGCTTCGGGCGGGCGCCGCCGCCCCTATCTGACGACCAAATATCGCCCGACCAAATGGGAAGAGTGCATTGGCGGCTCGCTCTACTGGATCCATCAGCACGCGATCGTGGCGCGCTCGGTCATCACCGGGTTCACGCAGGAAGAGGACAGCGGGCGCTGGCGGATTGAGCTTGAGCCCGAGCTGATCCGAGTTCACCCTCGACCCAAGCGCGCGCACCAGGGCTGGCGCTATCTGAAGGGTGAGCCGCCGAAGGATCTCGCGCCAGGCCAAGACATTGGCGATGCGCTGCCCGGAAAATTGGCGGCCAAGCTGGAGAGGTTGGGACTGGTTTAGCCGATGCTCTGGGCGCTTGCCGCCACGCTTGTCGCAAAATCATCAACTTGGCTGGTTATTCGGCAGAGGCTGTTCGAACACCTCTGCGAAGGAGTAAGCGATGCCTCAGGTCGATCGAGACACAATCATTCCCTATGAACGCTGCGCCTATCCTGGAAAATTGGCTGAGCGCACCAAAGGATGCTGGAAAAGCAAGCTCGGCGATCAGGTCGGATTGACGCAATTGGGCGTTGGCGAGGTTGAACTCGCGCCCGGCAGCGCCACCGGCTTGCTGCATTATCATCACGGCGCTGACGAATTGATCTATG
>JBCBOW010000215.1:0-4259 GCA_039821045.1 Pseudomonadota bacterium | reverse complement strand
AGCGAGCCCAGCTCGGCGCGCAGTTCGGCGTTCTCTTGGGTCAAGAGGCTGATGCGCTGCTTGGCTTCGTTGTCGGTCGATGGTTTGAGCGATTGGCCCCACGCGCCATCGAGCGGGTAGCCATGTTGGATGCGCAGGCGCGTGGTGTAGACCCAGCCGAGCACGCTAGCTCCGCCGACCGCAAGCGCAGCGCCGATAAGCCAGGGCAAATGCGGGATGATTGTGGCCGCGACATCAGGGCTCATGAGTTGGTCTCCTTGGTGCTGAGGTTTAGCGGAACGCCACTTTCGCTCTCACCGCGCCCTGGCACATCGCGCAGGGCTTCAATCTCGTCTGCGAGCGAATAGCCGCGATCGGTCACAATCTTCTCGAGCACGATCATGCGATCCTGCATCGCATCGAGCTTGTCGTGCAGCTCGCGGTTTTCTGCGCGCAGCTGGTCGTTTTCTGCGCTGGCCTTGTCGATCGGCGCAACGGTTTTTCCGGTGAAATCATCGGACAGCGGATAGCCATGACGCGCGCGGATCCAGTTGTTGAGCAGCCATCCTGCCGTCATTACCAGCGCGATCGAGAGAACTATCGCGAGTTTGAAGGTCTGATCTTCCATTACATGCGTTCCTTGGTCTCAAGGTTGAGCGGGATACCGGCATTCGCGGCATCGGTTTCGCGGGTGTCGCGCAGGGCTTCGATTTGGGTTGCGACATCATAGCCGCGATCAGTCACGATCCGCTCGAGCACAGCGACCCGGTCTTCGAGGCGTTGCACCTGGCTAGCATATTGCGCAGCCCTTTCCGCGGTGTGCTCGGCCGTCTTGTCCGATTGGATCTCAGCCATTTTCTGTTGATGCTTGGCCCAGATCGCGACGATCGGGATCATCACCCCGATGATCGGTATCAAGAGAGCGAGTTGTCCGGGTTCCATAGTGTTTGCCCCTGTTGGTCTTGCTCGTGGCGCTTATCTGAGCTTTTCGATCTCAGCTGCAGTGCGCGTGGCGGGATCGGTGGCGATGGTTTCGAGAACCGCGAGGCGATCCTGCATGTGAGCGATGGTTTCTTTAAGCTCGTCGTTTTCCGCGGTGAGAAGACGGCTTTCACCGGCGTGCTTGTGCTGCAGTTCGGCCATCTCTTTGCGGTGTTGGAGGATGGTGTGGACGATCCCCCAGATCGCTGATCCACCAAACATGGCAAACACAACGCCAGCGGCAACAATCGAACTGTCCATCATTCCAACTCCTTGTTCTTAAATCGCTTAGCGCAGGCGCTCGATTTCAGCGGTCAAGCGCGGATTGCTTGACACATAGTGGCTTTCCACTGCGGCCAGGCGCCGGTCGATATCGCGGAAGTTGGCGCGGATTTCGCGGGCGGTGCGCTGCGGGCTCTGGCGCACGCCTTGCCAATATTGCTGCTCTTTCGCGTCCTGATAGAGATAGGGCGGCTTTTTGTTCAGCATGAAGCCCATGATGAAGTAGACCAGCAGCGGCCAACCAAAGGCGATGGTGAGACCGACAAAGCCCAGGCGAACCCACAGCCGATCAACGCCCGTGTAATCCGCGATCCCAGCGGCAACGCCCATCAGCTTGCCATTTTGCTTGTCGCGATAAAGCGTGGTGCGGGGGGAATTCATGAGCTTTGTCCTTTCTTCTCGGCGAGCAGGCGATCGAGTTCGCGCAGCTTCTGATTGTCGCTGTCCTGATCGGCCTGGATGCGGCGAACAGGATTGAATGATGGGTCATCAGCAGCGACCAAGCGCTCGACTGTGTCCATGCGCTCATCCAGGCGCTTGGCGAGGTTGTAGAGCTCTTCGAGGAGCACCTCGTCATCGGTGGTGATGGTTGCGGCGGTCTTCCACTTGGTCATGTAATGCAGGATGATCCAGATGGTGAACATCAGGAACATTGGGATGAAAAAGACTTCGGGCCCCACGGCTTAATCCCCTTTGATCTGTTTGGTCTGAGCGCCGGCCTTGCCCAGCGCCTTCTTCATTTCGGCAAGCTCATCGTCGATCGCATCGGCCCCTTCGAGCGCGGCGATCTCGTCGGAAAGCGTTGGTCCGCCGCTTGCGATATCGATCGCTTCAGCGCGGCCTTCGGCATAATCCACACGGCGCTCAAGCTGGTCGAACTTGGCGAGCGCCTCGTCGGTGCGCTCGGTGCTCATCAGCGTGCGCAGCTTCACGCGGTTTTCCGCACTTTCGAGCCGCGCGGCGATTTGTGTCTGACGGCTGCGCGCCTCGCGCAGGCGATGCTGCAGCTTGGCAATGTCGGCCTCATAGGCGCGAAGAGCATCATCGAGCACAGCGATCTCAGCCTTAAGCTGATCGCCCATGTCGGAGGCCTTCTTGCGCTCGACCAGAGCGGCACGGGCAAGATCTTCGCGATCCTTTGACAGCGCCAGTTGCGCCTTTTCGCCCCAGTCTGCCTGGAGCCGATCAAGCTTCACCACATGGCGATGCATTTCTTTTTGATCTGCAATTGTGCGCGCCGCGCTCGCGCGGACTTCCACCAGCGTCTCCTCCATCTCGAGGATGATCATGCGGATCATCTTGGAAGGATCATCGGCCTTATCGAGCATGTCGTTAAAGTTGGCGGCGATGATGTCGCGGGTTCGGCTGAAAATGCCCATGAAGGCGGCTCCATCTAGAAACGGGTTGGTTGTCTCTGCATTCACTGTGCCCTGATCCTGGCCCGACGAGTCGCGCAAGGGGCGCGGACGAGTTTGCGTCGGGGTGGGGCTGGTGCGCAAGGCTTCGATTTCGGCATCAAGCCGAGAGACCCGTCCAACCTCTTTGGAAAGAGGTTGGACCGGAGCGGCAGCAGAGCGCTCGGGGGTGCGCTTGCCGCTTTGGCCGGGGACTTGGCGCTCCGGTCCGAGAGGGTCAGAAGGATCCTTGGCACTCATCGCAAACGCGGGCTCAAGCCATCTCTGCGATGGCGGGGACCTCAGTGTGCGCAGTGAACGCGCTGGCGCTCGGTTGGAACTGCGTGGTGAGTGCGATGACGGCGACCATCGCGGTCACACTGGCAAGGCTGGCATGGCCGAGTTTGGTTTTGAAAAAGCTGGGCGTGTAGGTTGCGGTGTACATGATTAAGTCCCCTTGGTTTGGTGTGTGTTTCCGGCTTGCCGCCGGGCTTGCCCCATACTCTGCAACCAGCGTGCCAAACTTCAGAAACGCCGGAAAACCTGAGGTTTTGGATGACAAAACGATGATCGATGCGGTTTTAATTGCCAACCCTTGGGAATTTTCACTATAGTTTGGCGCAAGGGAGGTGGTAGTGGAGCGCGAAAATCAGTTTATCGGCCAGTCCACCGCTTTTCTGGATGCGGTTGAACGCGCCAGCCGGGCAGCGCCCATGCAGCGCCCCGTCCTTGTCATTGGTGAGCGCGGCACGGGCAAAGAGCTGATCGCGGAACGCTTGCACCGCCTCTCGACCCGGTGGGACGAACCGCTCGTCACCATGAATTGCGCAGCGCTGCCAGAAACGCTCATCGAGGCTGAGCTCTTCGGACATGAAGCGGGCGCGTTTACAGGGGCTACCAAAGCGCGCGCCGGGCGGTTTGAAGAAGCTGACAAAGGCACGCTGTTTCTCGACGAATTGGGCACGCTCTCGATGGGCGCGCAAGAGCGCCTGTTGCGCGCGGTGGAATATGGCGAGGTGACGCGGATCGGCGCCTCGCGTCCTGTGCGCGTCGATGTCCGCATTGTCGCTGCGACCAATGACGATTTGCCAGCGCTGGCTGAAAGCGGCGAGTTTCGCGCCGATTTGCTCGATCGGCTGAGCTTTGAGGTGATCACCTTGCCGCCGCTGCGCGTGCGCGAAGGGGACGTGGCTGTGCTCGCGGAGTATTTCGGGCGCCGCATGGCCGCTGAGCTTGATTGGCACGCCTGGCCCGGCTTTGCGAACCATGTGAACCAGCAGTTTGAGGACTATTCCTGGCCAGGCAATGTGCGCGAGCTGCGCAATGTGGTCGAGCGCGCGGTGTACCGCTGGGATGATCCCGAGACACCGATCGCGCATGTTCAGTTTGATCCGTTCGAAAGCCCGTGGAAGCCCAAGACCCCGTCGCACCGGCGCTCGGAGGGGCCCGCTGCCCAGTCCAATGGCGCTGCTCCGGCGAAAGCGCCCGCGTTGGCAGCGCCCGCGGCGCTGTTCGATCTCGAAAGCGTTGATGATTTGCGGTCCGCCGTGGACGCGCATGAGCGCGCAATTGTCGAACATGCGCTTGGCAAGCATCGCTGGAACCAGCGCCAGACCGCGAAAG
>JBCBOW010000214.1:0-4263 GCA_039821045.1 Pseudomonadota bacterium | reverse complement strand
ATTGCCATGGCGCTTGGCAATGCAGATCGTGCTGTCACCGAGTATCAGCGCATTGCCGAGGGACCAGCGTCAACCAGCTTGGCACGCGCAAAGCTGGTAGAGGCGCTGGTCATGGCGAATTACATGAGCGCTGCTGAAACAGCGGCCGCCAAGCTTACGTTCGATGTGCCTCTGAGCTATACAGCCGCAATTGGATACGCCCTTTCGCAAGCAGACTTTGATACCGCTTACCAGCGCTTGGAAGAGGGGCTCGCCGCCTTCCCGGATGATCCGCGTCTCGTCACGATTGATGCTGAGCGGCTTTGGGCGGACGTGCAGTCCGATGCAGCGCGCGACCGGCTCGCACCGGTCCTCGCGATCGAGCCGAGCGTTTGGCAAGCGCATATGCTCGCCGGACGCATCGCGCTGGCGCAAAGAGATTCCGAGCAAGCATCGGCTTCCTTTGCGCGCGTGCTCAAGGTGCAGCCCAACAACCAGACAGCCATGCTCGCGATGGCGGCGATCGCCAATGATACGGGCAACGCTGTTGAGGCGGCAAACTGGATCAACAAAGCCAATCAAGCGGGCTCGCCTCATCCCGTTGGACTGCTCTTCGCTGCGCAAATGGCGTATGATGCGGGCGAAATTGACCGCGCATTTGAGCTGATCGAGCAAGTGCCGCCAGGTATCGCAAGCTCGCCCTCTTTCGCGCGCCTGCGCGGCTTTGTTGACGCAGCGCGCGGCCAGTATGGCGCGGCGATTCTTCCGCTGCAGGGCTATCTCGAAGATGCGAGCGATGATTATCTCGCGCGGCGTATCCTTGCAGAAGCTTACGCCGAGACTGGCGAGGTGGAGAATGCATGGGCAACCATACGTCCGATCCTTGATGATCCGCAAGCCGATAGCGGCGCTCTCGTTCTCGCGCTCAGTCTGGCGCAAGAGACGGGCAGCGCCGAAGTGCCTCGGATCGAGGCGCTGCTGCAAAAACTGCAAAGTGCGCCTAAGCTGGATGCGGCGATGATCGAAGCGGGGGACGCCATTCGGGCGGGCGACTGGGCCAAGGCAGACGCGGTGTATGCACCGCTGCTCGATGGCGCAGGGCGCGAGGATGCGGTTTTGTTGAACAACGCAGCGGCGGTCAAAACGAAACTTGGCGAATACAGCGCGGCTGTTGCCCTTGCGCGGCGTGCGCTCATTCAGGCTCCTGAAAGCCCGCAAATCCTAGACACTCTAGGCTGGGCGCTGTGGCAAGAGGGTGCAAACCGAGCCGAAGCGCGCGATCTCATCACTCAAGCGTTGGAGCGGGCGCCAGGCAATCGCGAGATCGCGGAGCATTATGCAATTGTAAGCCGAGCCAACTGACGCTTGTTTGGTTCTCAGTTCGCGCACTTGCTTGCTTGCGGCGCGAGCACCCTTGCGCTGAATTCATGCGCAATCGCTTGACCCAAGCCTTCGCGCTTTATATCGGGTCGCTTCGCCGCGCGCGTCACAGCGATGCGCGAGGCTTTGCTCCTATGGGGGTCCTTAGCTCAGTCGGTAGAGCAACTGACTTTTAATCAGTAGGTCGCTGGTTCGAACCCAGCAGGACTCACCATCCGCTTGATTTCCCGATCGATCTGGCGCGCGCTCTAGGATACCAAGTGCTTTTAAGCCAAGGCGGCGCGGCGGCTAATATCCTTTGGTAGGATCGATGGCCGGTTCGAATGGGTCACCGATGCGGTCGTTTTCCAGCGCCTCAACCAAAGCGTCTCAATACTTCGCTGCACATTCCAAACAGAATTCGCGTGTTCACAAATCAATCGGGAAGGGGTTCGCGTCAGTCCGACGCCTTTTCAAGCGGAACCACCTGTCCTGAGACCTGTTCCTTAGACTGTAGCGCTCGTGGGATTGGATAACCCTCATTATTCGCTCAGCAAAGCGGAACGGAAACTTCAGATGTGGCAAGACAAGTCCGATAAAGTCGTCCGCGGTGTCAGCACGCCGCCGTTTAAACTCGACCTCGCGGATGAAGGCGACGATAGCCTTGAGCGCAAGCGGTTTGGTGGCGCCAAGCGCAACATCGCCAAAACCGCGACCTATGCCGTGATGCACTTTTGTGTCGCGATCGCTGTCGCATTCTTGTTGACCGGTGATGTTTGGATTGCGCTGAGTATTGGGCTCATCGAGCCTGTCGTTCAAACGATTGCTTATGCCCTGCACGAATATAGCTGGTCGCGAAAGTCGCGAGCCTCGCAAGGCGCCCCGCGCGATCGGTCAGCGGCCTAACCGCGCCTGATCGCACGCTCGGCTAGGCGCGCGTATCGAGCCATTTTGCTGTGCGCACGCCAAAAGTGATCAAGAACGGCACCAGCACAAAACTGAGCGTCACTTTCGCGAGGATCTGACCGATCATCAGGTTGAGGATCGGAAAAAGCCCGTAAAACGCAAGCGTGATGAAAATCACCGAGTCCACCGCTTGGCTGAGCGCAGAGGCAATCGCCCCGCGCACCATCAGATTGATTGTCGAGCCAGAGCTTGCATCCGAACCGGCGCTCGCCAGCCGATCAAAGATCCACACGTTGAGCAGCAGCGATACGATGTACGCGGCGGGCCCCGCTGCCCAGACGCGCCATACGGTGGAATGAACGCGTTCGAAGGCGATAAGATCATCTGCTCTGCCCTCGACCATCTCAACCGATGCGGGGAGGCCCAGCACGAGTTGCATCAGCAAGGATGCGATCAAAAGCGGGAGGAAACCAAACCAAACGATCCGGTTGGCGAGCTTCTTGCCGTAAAGCTGAGAAAGCGTGCTGGAGATCACCACCAGCAAGAGGAAGGCGAAGATGCCGGATTCCACCGCAAGCTCGGTCGGCCACAGTCGCACTTGTTTGAAGGCAAGCACCCCGGCGAGCACGGTCATCCCGCCATAAAGCAGCGTGTAGACAAACAATCCCAGCGGCATGTTGATGGCGGCTGGCTGAGGCGGTTGAGCGGCTGTGCGATCGGGAAAGAGATCGGGCTGTGTCATTGCGTAAAGGCCTAATCGCCGCGATCTCAAAAGAAAAGCCGCCCGTCCAAGGCTCTCACCCGTTCAATCGTGCCCTTGCACCGTTCTCGCGACGCTGCCAAACGCACAGGATCGCAGCGCGGGGGCCAAGGCAGGAGATCGCGCTCCAAACCAACGGACATTTGATCTCTTGACCGCACTCACTCACGCTACCGCGAGCCAAAGCGCTGCTAGTATGTCTTCCAGCCTGCTGGGCATTATTGCGATCCTGATCGTCGCATTCATCCTGTCTTCGGGAAAACGATCAATCAACTTGCGGGTCGTGGGCTCAGCTTTTGTGTTGCAAGCCGCAATGGCGCTTCTGGTGCTGCGCACGGATTTTGGCGTGGGCGTGATCCAGTTTCTATCGAACGGCGTAATCGCTCTGCTTGATTACTCCAAGATCGGCATTGCCAGTGTCTTTGGCCCGATGGAGGCCAACCCCTTTGCCAACACATTCGTGATCGCAGCCCTGCCTGTCATCGTGTTTTTCGCAAGCATCGTCTCGATCCTATACCACCTCGGCATCATGCAACGCCTGGTACGCTGGGTTGGCGGCGCGATTGGCTGGGTGACCGGGATCAGCAAGGTCGAAGCGCTGGGGGCTGCTGCCAACATTTTTGTGGGCCAGTCCGAGAGCCCGCTCGTGGTTCGCCCCTATCTTGCCAGCCTCTCCCCATCGCGCCTGTTTACGCTCATGAGCGTCGGCATGGCGGGCGTCGCGGGCACGATCCTTGCGGCATATGCGAGCTTCATCGGCAACGATACAGTCCCCTATCTCCTCGCCGCGGCCTTTATGTCTGCACCTGGCGGTATCTTGATGGCCAAGATTATCATGCCGGATGACCAAGAGGAGCAAGCAGCAGGACCGATTAAATCCGGGCTTACAGCGGCACAGGCAAGCAGCGGCGCGCTCAACAAGGACCGCACGCGCGTTACCATGGTCAACCCGAATGGCGAGGAGGTCGAGCTTCCGCAATCGCGCATCAGCGCAGGCGGGCCGGCAGCAATCGTGGAGGGGGGCAAGCCTGAAGAAGTTGAGATAGCGGAGACCTTCGAGGAAGGGCAGCGCCCCGCCAATATGATCGAAGCCGCTGCGCAAGGCACGCAGACCGGAGTGAAACTCGCCGTCGCGGTGGGCGCGATGGTCATGGTATTTGTGGCGCTGGTGGCGCTTGCGAACGGGTTGCTTGGTGGCTTGGGCGGATTGATTGTCAACGCGGCTGAGCAGGCCGGTTTCCCCTTGAGCGCCGAGACTG
>JBCBOW010000213.1:0-4273 GCA_039821045.1 Pseudomonadota bacterium | reverse complement strand
GCCCGATGCAGCGCCAAACCTGCCCGAAGGCTGGCGCCTCGAAAAAGCGACGCTCAGCGCGCCCTTCTCCTTTGCGCTTGATGGATCGGTCAAGGTCTTGCGACTTGATAACGAGGATTCCTTCCAGGGCCCGTTGCCCGCTGATCTTGAGATCCCGCTCGCGCGATGAACGCGGTGCAAGCGGGCGGGGGACAGCGTCTAACATTTGCTCGATGTCTGTCTTCGCAGCCGCTATGGTTCACTCATGGCCAAGCGTCAGGATTTCACCGCAGAGCAGCACTCTGTCCGCGTCCTTAAGGTGGGCGAGCGGGTGCGGCATATCCTTTCAGAATTGCTCGCCCGGCAGGAAGTGCACGATGATGTGGTGAGCGCGTCCAAAATTGCGGTGACCGAGGTGCGCATGACGCCTGACCTCAGAAACGCGACGGCTTATGTGAAGCCGCTGCTGGGCGCAGGGCCAGAAATCAGCGACGCCGATGTGGTCCACGCGCTGCGCCAAAACACCGCTTTCCTTCAGCGCGAAGTCGCCAAGCGGCTCGGCCTCAAATTCGCGCCCAAGCTCAAATTCCGCAAGGATGAGAGCTTTGCCGAAGCGGACCGGATCGAAGCGCTGCTGCGCGATCCCAAGGTCGCGCGCGATCTTGAGGAGGGCGATGGGGATTAGGGCGCGGGGGCTTAAGGGCGAGGAGCCACCGCTCTAATCGCCAAGCCCCGGCGCAATCAGCGCGGCAGCATCTTTGCGCGCAGAGTGATCTTGACCTTGTTGCCCACGATCAGCTGATAGCTCTTCATCCCGAACTTGCGGCGATCGATCGTGGTCTTGCCAGTAAAGCTGATCTCTTGCCCGGCAGGCGCAGTGAGCGGTGGGCTGTCAAACGTCACATCCAAGGTCGCTGGCTGCGTTATCCCGCGCGCGGTCAGCATGCCATCCACCGTGCCGCGCCTATCGCTCGAAAGCTTCAGCGAGTTTCCAACAAAGCGCACGCTTGGATATTTATCGACCCAGAAGAACTTCTCCCCGCGCAAGCGATTGAGCGTGACGGTGTCAGGCGCTTGCAATGCGGTGGCATCAAAGGTGACATCAATAGTCGCGCGCTCGGGGGCATCAGGAACAATCGTAACCCGGCCCGACATCCTGGGAAACTGGGCGGTCTTGCTCGAAACACCGAAGAAGGGGACCTTGGCCGAGACGCTGCTTGCAGAAGAATCGAGCGCATAGTTGAGCGGGGCGCTGGCATTGGCGGTGAGCGTCAAAAGCGCGCCGAGCGCAAGCAGCATGGCGCTGATCGCGCGCATTCGCATCTGGCGCAGGCTTGGCCTTGAACCTTCCATCAACACAGCACGCGCTCCTTTGTCTTGTGTTTCCATATTAGCGAGTACGTGCGAGCGGGCCAAGCGGTACAAAATTAGCCCAACAAAATCTCTCAAAGCGGCGGAGCGTGCTGCAGCGGCGTTCGCGCGAGTTTGCACGCGCTACCCACAGGGTGATCGCCCCTAGGTTTCGACACCGGTGGCGCAATCGCGCTAGCCTCCCCCATCATGGCCAAGCTCTATTTCTATTATGCCAGCATGAACGCCGGGAAATCCTCGCATTTGCTGCAGGCGGACTTCAATTATCGCGAACGCGGAATGCGCACTATGCTTTGGAGCGCGGCGCTTGATACACGCGGGCAAGGCATGGTGCGCAGCCGGATCGGGCTCGAGGCCGATGCGCATCTCTACCGCGCGGACACGGATCTGTGGGACGAGATCAACGCCGCTCATGAAGCAGCGCCGCTCGATTGCGTGTTGCTCGATGAAGCGCAGTTTCTGACCCAAGCGCAAGCATGGCAGCTCGCCCGGCTGGCGGATGAGCGCGGCATTCCCGTCCTGTGCTATGGCCTGCGCACCGATTTTCGCGGCGATCTGTTTCCCGGATCGGCGGTGTTGCTTGGCATTGCTGATGCGCTCGTTGAGCTCAAGGCGGTGTGCTGGTGTGGGCGCAAGGCGACGATGAACCTGCGCGTCGATGCGAATGGCGAGCCGGTGCGCGAGGGCGCTCAGACCGCGATTGGCGGCAATGAAAGCTATGTCGCGCTGTGCCGCGAGCATTTCACCATGGCTTTGCGCGGGGAGCCGGGCGCGCTGGGGTAAGCTTCACTGATCGGGGCCGAGGCCACAAGCCGCGTCGGGCAGGCCTGGCGAGTATCCGTGGCGCGTATTCGTGGCGCGTATTCGTGGCGTGGCGGCGCAAGGCTTCCTATGTAAGCGTCATGATTGAAACCCTCACTATCGCGGCGATCCTGATCCCGTGTCTTGTCATCGCGATTGTTTTTCATGAAGTGGCGCATGGCTTTGCGGCCAACCTGCTCGGCGATCCCACCGCCAGCGAGCGCGGACGGCTGACGCTCAATCCGATTGCGCATGTCGATCCTGTGGGCACTTTGCTGGTGCCGGGCGCTTTGGCGCTGGCTGGCGGGCCGGTGTTTGGCTGGGCCAAGCCCGTGCCAGTGATGAAGCACCGCCTGGCAAACCCACGTTTTGGCATGATGGCGGTGGCGGCCGCGGGGCCTTTGAGCAATTTTGTGTTGGCGGGTGTGGGCGCGGTGTTGCTGGGCGCGACATGGGTGACAGGCGCACAATTCGATCTCGGCGCCACGGGAACGCCGCTTATGCAAAGCCCGGACGGCGCGACGCTCTATTGGCAGACGGGGCTCTATTTCTTCATCTTGATCAATCTCTTCCTCGGGCTCTTCAACCTCCTTCCGATCCCGCCGTTTGACGGTTCGCACATTGTCGGAGGGCTCCTGCCGCGATCGGTGCAACCTTATTGGGAACGGCTGCAACGCCTGAGCATCCTCATGATCCTCGGCGTGGTCGGCTATACGTGGCTGTTTGGATCAGGCTGGCTGGTCGCAGTGCTCGGCGCGCCGATGGAATGGGCGATGGGCTTTTATCTCGGCATCGCGGACTGGGTTTCGCAGGTTTAAGCCGCCTGCATCGCAGCGCGGGTCTCAAACCATGCGGCAACGCGGGCTTGCTCGTCGGCGGTGAGATGGAGATAGAGCTTGGAGCGGCGCTTGAGCACGTCTTCGGCGCTGCGGGCGAATTCTGTTTTGGCGAGATATTCTAGCTCGCCCGCATAGAGCCCGCCGCCCAGATGCTCGCCAAGCGCGTTGGCGCTGCTCGCCTCGCCCAGAACCCTGCGCATCCGCGTTCCATAAGCGCGCGCTAGGCGCAGCGTGGTGGAGGGGGCGAGGAACGGGTAGGCTGCCTGCATCTCGCTGACAAAGGCGCCAAAGCGCTCAGGCTCGATATCGCCGCCGGGCAGATCTTCGCCAGCGGTCCACGAAACGCCCGGTGCGCCGAGTTTCTCCAAAGCGTGTTCGGCGAGTTTGCGATAGGTCGTGATCTTGCCGCCAAAGATGGAAAGGATGGGAGCCGCCCGGCCATCCTCCCCTTGGTCGAGCTCAAATTGATAGTCGCGCGTGACGGTTGAGTTGGAGGCCGCGGCGTTATCATAGAGCGGGCGGACGCCGGCATAGCTCGCCACGGCCTGTTCCGGTGTGATGTTCGTGCGCAGATATTCGCCCGCCGCATCGCAGATATAGGCGCTTTCCTCCGGGCTGATATCGATGCCTGCTGGATCGCCTTCAAAGCTCTGGTCCGTGGTGCCGACCAGCGTGAAATCGCGCTCATAGGGGATCGCAAAGATGATCCGGTCGTCGCGGTTCTGGAAAATGTAGCAATGATCGCCCTCGTAAAGCTTGGGGAAGATCAAATGGCTGCCTTTGACCAGACGCAGGTTCGCGTGGCTTTCGGCAGGCAGAGCGCGGCCCAATACCTTGTCGACCCACGGCCCGGCCGCGTTGACGACCTGGCGCGCGCGCACCGTGCTCTCCCCATCCTCGCCGCGCAAATTGGCCACCCAATGCTCGCCTTCGCGCTCCAAGCCGATGCACTCGGTGCGGGTGCGGATGTCAGCGCCGCGCTCCTTGGCGTCGAGCGCGTTGAGCACCACGAGGCGCGAATCCTCGACCCAGCAGTCAGAATACTCCCACCCATGCGTGAGCCTATCGTCCAGGATCGCATCGTGCGGAGCTTCGCGCAGGTTTACATCGCGCGTCGGCGGGAGGATCTTGCGGCCGCCCAAATTGTCATAGAGGAACAGCCCCAGCCGCAGCATCCACTTGGGCCGCAGCCCCTTGTCATGCGGCAGCACAAAGCGCAGCGGCCAGATGATGTGAGGGGCAATGGCGAGCAGCCGCTCGCGCTCGATCAGGCTTTCGCGCAC
>JBCBOW010000212.1:0-4289 GCA_039821045.1 Pseudomonadota bacterium | reverse complement strand
CAAGCAGGGCATGGCTTTCGGGATGATGGGGACATTCTTCGCCAGTTTCCTGTGGCCCTATCTGCTTATTCCCTTCATCGGCGCGGATGATTGCCAGGGCGATGCGTGTCTTGCGGGCATCTTCACAACGCCCGGCGCGCAGAGTGCGGTCGAACGGTGAGCGGCGCCTCGCCAAGAAAATGGCGCTTTTGGCTCGCGCTCGGCTTTATCAGCTCGCCATTGTGGGGCTTTGGCCTAGCGGTGTTGATTTGGCTCTTGGCCGATCCGCATATTTACATCTGCAATTTCGGTGAAGAGGGCAAAGAGCAATGCGTCAGAGACTGATATGACCGTGCGTATTCGGGTGATCCCGTGCCTTGATGTCGCTGATGGCCGCGTGGTGAAGGGGGTCAATTTTGTTGACCTCAAGGATGCGGGCGATCCGGTCGAACAAGCGCGCGCTTATGATGCAGCGGGCGCGGACGAGCTGTGCTTGCTCGATATCTCAGCAAGCCATGAGGGGCGCGGGACTTTGCTTGATATTGTCCGGCGCACCGCTGAGGTGTGTTTTATGCCGCTGACTGTGGGCGGCGGAGTGCGCTCGGCAGAGGATGCCCGCGCCTTGCTGTTGGCGGGGGCGGACAAGGTCGCCGTCAATTCAGCAGCAGTCGCCCGGCCTGAATTGGTGAGCGAGATAGCCGAGCGGTTTGGCAGCCAATGCGTTGTCGCGAGCGTTGATGCGCGCCGGGTGGAGCATGGCAAATGGGAGATATTCACTCATGGCGGTCGCAAGCCCACCGGGATTGATGCGATTGAATACGCCGCGCGCGTCACTGAGCTGGGTGCGGGCGAATTGCTTGTTACCAGCATGGATGGCGATGGCACTCAGGCGGGCTATGATCTTGAGCTGACGCGCACAATTGCGGAGCGGGTAAACATCCCCGTCGTGGCGAGCGGCGGCGTGGGCACTCTTGATCACTTGGTCGAAGGCGTGCGGACAGGCGGTGCAAGCGCGGTTCTGGCCGCCTCGATCTTCCATTTCGGCACCTATTCGATCTCCGATGCGCACAAAGCGCTGCGCGATGCCGGCTTGCCCGCGCGCGGGATTTAGGAGAAGGGCAGCGGCATGAGCACGCTCCACCGTCTTGAAGCGACCATTGCTGCGCGCCGCGCCGCTTCGCCCGAGGAAAGCTATGTTGCCAAGCTCAACGCCAAGGGCCTGCCCAAGATGGCGCAAAAGCTCGGCGAAGAAGCGACCGAAGCGGTGATCGCTGCAGTATCGGGCAGCAACGAAGAGCTGGTTGGGGAGAGCGCGGATCTTCTCTTCCACCTTCTCGTCCTGCTCAGCGCGCGCGGGGTAAGCCTTGATCATGTCCTCGCCGAATTGGAGCGGCGTGAGGGGCTCTCGGGCCTCGAAGAGAAAGCCAGCCGCAAGGAGTAAGCGCCATGCCAATCGACGCGACGAAGCCTTATGATGACACAAATATCTTTGCGAAGATTCTTCGCGGGGAAATCCCATCGACCAAAGTCTACGAAGACGATTGGGCCTATGCGTTTGAAGATATCAATCCGCAGGCCGAGGTTCACACGCTCGTAGTCCCCAAGGGCAAATATGTGAGCTGGGACGATTTTTCGGCCAAAGCCCCTGACGAGGAGATCGCTGGCTTCGTGCGCGCGGTTGGCGAGGTGGCGCGCGCCAAGGGATTGGTCGAGCCCGGATATCGATTGCTGGCGAACATCGGACCTCATGGCGGGCAGGAAGTGCCGCATCTGCATGTTCATATCTTTGGTGGCCAGCCGCTCGGGGTGATGATCGCGCGTTGAGTGCGCGAGTGTCTCATGCTCATTCAGGCGAACAAACTTGTATTTCGTCGCCATTCATGTGGGCCGGGCCAAACGCCCCCTTGATGCGAAATTCAGCTGAGGTAGACGGGCACAGCGATGGTTAATCCCAACCCACGTCTCAGCTTGCCGGGCGGTGTCCTTGATGGCCCGAAGCACCTGTATGCAGTGCGGGTTTACTATGAGGACACGGATCTCTCAGGGATCACTTATCACGCCAATTACCTGCGCTGGTTTGAACGGGCGCGCTCAGACCTTTTGCGGTTGCTCGGCATTGATCAGCGAGCTGCCATAGAGACTGGTGAGGGCGCCTATGCGGTGACCGAGATCGGCATCAAATATGTGAGCCCCGCCAAGCTCGATGATGATGTCATCATCACCACAATCAGCACCGAAATCGCAGCGGCCAGCGTGCGCATGGAGCAGATCGCGCGGCGCGGGGAAGACATTCTTGCTCGCGCTAACGTGCGTGCTGCTTTCTTGACGCCTGCAGGCCGCCCGCGCCGACAACCTCAAGCCTGGCGCGATGCGTTTCACCAATTCATGCAATCGGAAGGATAAGTCACCTGATGCACGTCGATATCCTCAACTCGGCCACCGCTTCGATAAGTGCCGCTAGTGCTTCTGGAGCGCCCACTCGGCTCGATCCGGTCGAGCTGTTTCTGGATGCAGATATCGTCGTCCAAGTGGTGATGGTGGGGCTGATCCTCGCCAGCGTCTGGGTGTGGACGATTATCGTCGCGTTTTCGCTCCGCGCGGGAAGCTTGGAGAAGCGTTCTCGCGAGTATGAAGCCGATTTCTGGGAGACAAAGGATCGTGAGAGTCTCGTTTCGCGCCAGCGACGCTCAAAGGTGCCTTCTGCGCGGGTTGCCGGGGCGGGTTTGGACGAATGGAAGCGCTCGACCGCAGGAGGCCGTGCCTTGGATCGCGGAGCGGCGCGCGATCGGATCGCAGCGGCGATGGAAAGTCAGATCGGGGCAGAAGCCGATGAGCTTTCCGAAAAGCTTGGCTTTCTCGCGACCACCGGTTCGGTTGCGCCCTTTGTCGGTCTGTTCGGCACGGTGTGGGGCATCATGAACAGCTTCTTCCAGATCGGCGCTCAAGAGAGCTCATCGCTCGCCGTCGTCGCACCGGGGATCTCCGAGGCGCTGTTTGCGACCGCAATCGGCCTGTTCGCCGCCATCCCCGCTGTCATCGCTTACAACCGCTTTTCGGGGCGGGTGAACCGCTATGAAGCCAAGCTGCAAAGGTTCGCTGACAAAGTGCACGCCGGGCTGAGCCGCGAATTGGATAAAGCGTAATGGGCATGTCAGTCTCGTCAGGCCGGTCAGGCGGGCGCGGTTCGCGCCGTGGTTCAAAGCGCGCGCCGATGGCCGAGATCAATGTCACGCCCTTCGTTGATGTGATGCTCGTGCTGCTCATCATCTTCATGGTGACAGCGCCGCTGCTTGCTACCGGCGTTCCGATCGATCTGCCAGACAGCCGGGCCAATGCGCTGGATCAGGAGCCAGACCAGATCACGATTTCGGTCGATGCTGAGGGCATCATCTATATCGAGAACGAGGCTGTGCCCGTGGGCGGCTTTCCTGAAGCGCTGGCCGCGATTGATCGCGGGGCTGATGGCCAGCAACCGATTATTGTCTTTCGCGGTGACACATCGCTTGAATATGGCCGCTCGATGGCCGTTTTGGGTGAGCTTAATCGCGCTGGGTTCACTCAGATTTCGCTGGTCACCAGCGGTTCAGCCGAAGCACCATAGCGTTGGAGCGGCATGGCTGAGACATCTTTAGTCGAGACCGGGACCTTCCGTCGAGAGGATAGCGCAGGCCTTGTGGTCGCGATTGCGCTGCATGCCGGCGTGGTTGCATTGCTCTTGCTTCAGCCGGTGCGCCAAGAGGTGTTTGACGTGCCCCAGCGCATGACGGTGAGCTTGGCGAGCGAGGTGGGTCTCGAGGCGACCGCGCCCGAACCCGTGCCCGAAAGTCGCGCTGCTATTGCTCCCACCTTGAGCGAATTGCCTGCTCCTGACAGCGAGGCACCGCAAACGGATGCAGGTGCTCAGACAGCTCCTCCACCGCCACCTCCCGCAGCGACGAGCCAGCCACGCCGCACTGCGCCAGCGCCGACACGCGATCGTCAGCGCCCAGATCGGCAGGAGCGCGAGCAACCCGCCGCGCAAGAGGGCGGGGGCAGCCGCATTGGCAATGATTTCCTTCAAGGCGGTGGAAGCTCCACGCGGACCGATGAAACGCGCCTTCCCGCCTCGCAAATCGGCGCAAGCGCTAAGGCCTCGATCATCCAGGCGATCGCGCGGGAGATAAAGCCGCATTGGAACGCCCCAGAAGGCGCCGATGCCGAATTGCTCGTTTCGATCCTCGCATTTGACTTGAATGAGGACGGTTCGCTCAAAGGCCGCCCTCGGGTCATTCGCCAGTCAGGCGTCAACGCCAGCAATCGCCCGCAAGCCC
>JBCBOW010000211.1:0-4292 GCA_039821045.1 Pseudomonadota bacterium | reverse complement strand
GTCGATCCGCACCGCAAAGTGGTCGATCCAACCACGATTGACCTCTCTTCCGCGCAGGCAATCGCGGGCGATCCCGATGCCTATCTCGGCCCCGGCGTCAACCCGGGCGGCTCCACCGGCACCTGCAACCCTCTCCCTCACGGCGCCGGTGGAGCCACCACCTATCTCGAAAGCTGCAACGAAGGCTCGCAGGTCTTTACCGAGACCCGCACTTGCCAAGCGCCCCTGCGCGTTACGGTAACAGGCTCGCTGCGCTACGAGCATCGCTGCTGGCAGACGCTCAGCATTCCGGGCAGCGATGCGGCGCAAGGCTGGTGCCCGGACTTTCGGATCGAGGCGGCTCAGGCGGGCGCGCAATGCCGCTTCGTGCGCACCGAACCCAGCGGTATGATCTGCCTGCAAGGCACAGTGGATGACTGCTCCGAGCCTGAATATGTCGATCTATGGGTCTATTCCTGCCGCGCAGCCGTTCCCGGTTGGAACGGGGTCGAAGTCGATACTAGGCGCGTCGCCAGCGAGAGTGTCAATGAGAGCAGCTGCAATGCAGTGACATCGGGATCGGATTGCACGCTCGAGACCGAGATCTGCACCGAGCCCGACGAAACGCGGATCATCAATGGCCTGCCCGTGACGCGGCCGTGCTGGGAATGGCAGCGCAGCTATCAATGCCACGATCTCAAACCCGCCAACGATTGCGCCGCACTCGCCGCACGCCCCGAATGCTCTTTTAGCCATGATGAGTGTTTGAGCTATTCGGGCTCAACCTGCACCGTCCATGATCGCTGGTATCAATGCACAGCGCCCGGCACCGGCACGCCGCCGCCCCCTGCCTATGTCTGCGCGGACGATCTTTACTGCATTGACGGCGAATGCACCTCGGTCGCCCGCGAAGCCTCGACCGAGTTCAAGGACGCGATGGTCGCGATGAACGTCATGGGTGAGCTGCGCGACGACTTCGACCCCAACCAATTGAAGATCTTCAGCGGCGAACATTTGCGATGCACCAAGAAAATCTTCGGTCTCTCCAATTGCTGCAGCGGCAAGGGCGTTCCGCTCCTCACCCCGTGGCTGTGCAACAGCGAAGATCGCGACGTTGACAAGAAGGATGATGCGGGCCTGTGCCACTATGTCGGCACCTATTGCTCAAGCAAGATCCTCGGCGTCTGCACGACGCGCAAGCAATCCTATTGCTGTTATGGCTCCAAGCTCGTGCGCATCCTCAACGAGCAGGGCAAGGCCCAGCTTGGCATGCAATGGGGCAAGGCCAAGGACCCGGATTGCGAAGGGTTCCTGATCGCACAGTTCCAGCAGCTTGATCTTGCCCAAATGGATTTTGGCGAGGTCTATGCCGAGTTCGTCGATGCCGCCAAGCTTCCCGATGAGATCGAGCTCTCGGTCCAGATCCAGCAGCGGATCGAAACCTATTACAACCTCCACGGAGGCGTCTGACCATGGCGGGCGCTGAGATCATCGCGCTTGGGACCAGGGACCCTTTTCCGCCCGCGCAGGTGCTCGATCTCGCGGTCAGCGTCGCGATCGGCCGCGACCTGGCGGCCAGCGAAGAGGCCATGCTGGGCCTCATCGCAGAGTGGTTTCTGCGGCCGGCTAGCCGCGCTGAACTCGCAGCCTCGCTCGCTCGGCTTCAACACAAGGGCTGGATTGCCCGCTCGAATGAACCGGGCTTCGACTTCTGCATCACCGATGCGGGCGTCGATGCCGCGACCACCCTGTCGGGCGGTATGATCCGGATGATCGATCGCGGCCGCGGGCACTTCAAGACCGCCTTCCTCCTCCAGATGCTCGATCTCACCGAAGGGAAATGCCCATGAGAATGCTTGCTGTCCTCAGCCTTGCCAGCGTTATCGCCGCAGCTACCGCGCCGGCGCTCGCACAATCCAGCGATGCTGCTGAGCAAGACGCCTTCTACTGCGACGAGCGCAAACTCGGGACCTGGTTCTACTGCAATGCGGAGAAGGCCAAGCGCGAAGCCCGCGAAAGAGCGGCGGAGCCATCGCCGCCAGAGATTCCGGCCACCCAGCGTATGGCTGCAATCACGCAGCAGCTGGATGAGCTCAAAGCCCGAGCGATCCTCGAGCCCACCAGCGAGAACATCGTCAGCTATATCCGCTTCCAGCGCGAGCAACTGGATCGCGCCTCGACCTTCGCCGATGTCTGGGGAAGGGCGATCTGGCAGAACCCCGAGCTCGACTACACGCTAGAACGCCCGGTGGGCACGCTCGCCAAGCAGACCTGGCTCACCGACCGCCGCGACCAGCGCGCGCGATCGATGCACGCGCTCACTCAGCGCTACGGCGTCTTCTACTTCTACTCCGCGTCCTGTTCCGCCTGCCGCACCTTTTCACCGGTGATGCGCGCGCTTTCGGATCGCTACGGGCTCGAAGTCCTCGCGGTCTCGATGGATGGCGGGCCCAACGAGCATTTTCCGAACTTCGTGATCGACCAGGGGCAGTACCAGCGAATGGGCCTCCAAGGCGGAACCGTGCCCGCTCTGGTCCTCTTCGACACCCATACCAAGCAGCCGATCCCGATCGGATACGGGGTCATGGCGGCCGACGATGTGATGCAGCGCATCCAATACCTCACGCAGGTTGAACCAGGGAGTGACTATTGATGGCAAACACCCGCAAAGGCGGCTTGGCCGCACGGCTTGCAAAACGAGCCGGGATCGCTCTCTCCGCGCTCGCTGCCGCCAGCATGGCCGCTTCGCCCGTCAGCGCCAATGTCGGCGGTGAGCTTGAAGATTTCTTCGACGATATGGGCGCGGCCGCCAATGCGACCGGCCCGGTTGCCTATCAGGGGCAGTCGGCGGGCTATTATTCCGGCGGCAATATCTGGACGCGCTTTCCCCAGCGCCAAGTCAATCCGGTCAATCTTCAGCTCCCCTCGGTGAACGCGGGATGCGGCGGCATCGACGTTTTCTCCGGGAGCTTTTCCTTCATCAACACCGACGAGATCGTCGCGATGCTCAAGGCAACCGCCAACAACGCGCTGGGCTTTGCTTTCCAGCTCGCGATCAAGTCGATCAGCCCGCAGATCGCCGCGACCATCGAAGAGATGGCCCAGAAGGCCCAGCAGATGAACCAGTTCAATATGAACTCCTGCGAGGTTGCGCAGAACCTTGTCGGCGGGATCTGGGGCAAGTCCGACCGCATGTCCTCGGAAATCTGCAAGTCGATCGGCAACAGCCAGGGGCTGTTTTCCGACTGGGCGAAGAGCCGCCATGAATGCGGCACGGGCGGTCAGCGCGAGAGCACGATCGCCGCGAATGCCGATCCCGACATCCCGGCCGAAAGCTACAATTTCACCTGGGAGATGCTGAAGCAGAGCTACCCGAGCTTCTCTGTCGAGTTCCGCGAATATCTCATGACCTTTGTCGGCACCGTGATCTTCTACCAGGAAGGCGATGCCAGCGGAAAACTCGGCTATCAGTTCGTCGGCCAAGGCGACCGCGCCCTGCTCACCGCGCTTCTCGATGGCACCAGTTCGGTTTCGATGCTCAAATGCGACACGACCGAAAAGTGCTTGCACCCCACCACGCAGACACTCTCGGTTGCGTCCTCGCAGGCGTTGAAGCCGCGTGTGCTTGCGATGATCGAAAGCATGAACACCAAGGTGCGCACCAACACTGCGCTGACCTCGGATGAAATCGGTCTGCTCGGGGCCACCACGATCCCGCTCTACAAGATCATTTCGGTCAACGCTGCCGCCACTCTGGGCGGGATGACCACCAACGACATGAACGATCTGGCTGAGATCGTAGCGATGGATTTGCTCGATGCGCTCGCGCAGCAATATTACGGCTACGCCTCGCGCGGGGTTGGCACCTTCCAGAATGCGAATGAGGAAGCCTTGTCGCAGTGGCGCGAACAGATCGCGTCGGTGCGCGCTGTGCTCGACACCTATTCGCAAGGCATGAACCTGCGGCTTGAGCGCAGCCAGCACGTGGTCCAGCGCGCGGTGTTCCTCGAAGGCACGCTCAGGAACAATCTCTCGCCGCAAATGTCGGCCGCGCTCTCGTTCAGCGCGTCGCTTTCGCACCAGGGCATTCAATAAGGGACCACCAAGGGAGGACAGGCGCCATGCTCGAGATCTTCACGATCGGCGGGGGCGAATATATCGTCAACGTCTTCAACGCTGTGTCTGCATGGACCGGGGGAGGGGGCTTTCGCTCGCTTCTTCGCGTCGTGATGGTGATGGGGCTGATCTACAGCCTGCTCGTCGTTGCTTTAAGTCTGGACTGGCGCGCCTAGAAACCAGTTGAGCCAGGCGCG
>JBCBOW010000210.1:0-4297 GCA_039821045.1 Pseudomonadota bacterium | reverse complement strand
GGCGGCGAACAGGCGGCTTCGGTGCTGGCTACCGTTCACCGCGATGCTGACAAATGGTCCGACAAAGAGGCCGAAGCCTTCAAAGCCCCGATCCGCCAGAAATACGAGGACGAAGGCAACCCCTACTACGCCACCGCACGCCTATGGGACGATGGCGTGATCGACCCGGTGCAGACGCGCGATGTGCTGGGACTGGCCTTTGCGGCGACGCTGGAAGCGCCGATGGCTGAGCGGCCCGCGTTTGGTGTGTTTAGGATGTGATGGAGGCTGCATGTTGAAGCTGTACAAGTTGACTGATCATCTAAAGTCTTACTGGGAAACATGGGAGGCTAAGCCAGGCCTAAGCATTGTTCACTGGGGCGAGCTTGGAACCAGAGGTGAAAAGAAAACGGTCAAGTCGACCCTCTTTCAGCCAGCTCACAAAGCGGTGCAAAGAGAGATTGATGAATTGCTGCGAGATGGGTTCGCACCCTTCGACATCGAAGACCACGCTATCCTAATGATTGAATATTCGGTCGACGGTATGGGAAGCGAGCAAGACTTGGACAAGAGGCACCGGCTTGAAGATCGAATGAACGAGACCCTTGGATGGACCGGGCTTGGTATGTGCGATGGCGGGAGCATCGGTAGTGGATCGATGGAAGTCTGCTGCTTCGTGGTCGATTATGACTTGGCAAAACGGGTAATTGAGATGGATGTGCAGAACACAGAGTTCCGCGACTACACGCGTATCTACCTTGAGGATTGACGCACGGCTTTCATGCGCAGCTCTATTCCTTCCCCTTGCGTAACCGCGACTTAGCGACCACACAGGTGTAGGGGAGACCAATGAATGCGTCACAACGAAACCCGCAATGTCGGCCTGCTGTCGCGGCTGGTGAACCGGATCATTCTGCTCATCTACCGGCTCAGGGGCTGGAAGATCGTCGAGCGGTTCCCCAAAGACGTGAAGAAATGCGTCATCGCCGGCGCGCCGCATACCTCGGCCTGGGACTTTGTGTTCTTCGCGGGCGCGACGCATTCGGAAGGCATCCAGCCCAACTTCATGGGCAAGCACACCCTGTTCAACGGCATCATGCGCAATTTCATGCTCGATATGGGTGGCATTCCGATTGATCGCAGCAAGAAATCCAACACGGTCGAGCAGATGAAGGCCGAGTATGAGCGCCGTGAGGAGCTCTCGCTCGTCATCGCCTGCGAGGGCACGCGGCATTCGGACGGCAAGTGGAAGTCCGGCTTTTACAACATCGCCAAGGCAGCCGGCGTGCCCATCGTTCTTGCCTATGCTGACAACGAGAAGATGCGGATCGGGTTCAGCCAGCCGATAATGCCGAGCGGCAATTACGGCGAGGATCTGCTCAAAATCGCGCAGTGGTTCCGCTCCAAGATCCCTGATCTTGATCGCTACAAAATGCTCGAACAGCAGGCGAAAGACATCATCGCGGGCAAGAACGACATTTGACGCCCGGTCAAATGTGGCACTGCCACGCTACGTTGCACAATTTTCAACTGATATATCTTTAAGCGCTGCCTTGGTGCCCCTATGTAGCTTCCTAGCTCAGGAGGTTCGCGCTCAATTATGGTCCTTAGCCCGGAAACTCGCTCGCTGGAACGGCAGCGAATCGCGCATATGGTGCTCGATCTGATCAAGCAGCGCGGCGCGCAAATCTCCTATTTGACAGCGCTGACCGAAAGTGGCCTCTCACGCGCGCGGTTTGAGCAGATTTTCGAAGGCGATGATGATCTGTTCGATGCCGTGGCGCAAGTCTGGCTGCTGCCGCAGATGCGGGTGATGGAGGACGTGCTTGCCTCCGATCTGCCCCCGCCGCGCAAGGTCTATGAGTATTTTCGCCGCCGCTTTGTCATTTCCCGCCAGCGCTGGCGGGAAGACCCTGAGTATTTCGCGATCATCTGTGAGATGGGCGCGGCAAACTTTGAAAAAGTGCGCTCCTATGTCGATCTGGCGGATCACTATCTGTGCGAACTGATCGTGCAAGCGCAGGCCGAAGGGTTCTTCGCCGGGCTTTCGATTGATGAAACGCTCTCGCTGATCAACCAGATGCTCTCGTGCTATACGATGCCTGATGCGCTCCTTTACCTTGGTGACAAGCTGACCGAGGAAAAGCTTGCGCGGATCGTCGACACGCTGTTTGCCGGGCTTTCCCGCGAAGCGGGGGAGGCGGCAATGGGCATCAACACACTTTCAATCGCGCAATAGTGGCAATCGCGCAATAGTGGCAATCGCGCAATGGTGCCTTCGCTCTGATCACCGCTCAGGCCGACGGAACCGTACAACGTTAGGCGGCAACGGGCGCTCGCGTGGCAGCAATCGCTTTTCAGACAGAGCGTATTTGAGACTGGCGCCGATCATCACCGCTGAAATCAGAATCAGCACGATCGCCCAGAACCAGTGTGGCAAGAGCAATGCGTCTTCGATCTGGCCAGTGTCCGAAACGATCCGCTTGCCCGCGATCACCGCTTCATCGGTGAACAGGTAATTGAAATCGCGCAGCATGCTCATGGCCGCGAGCACCCCCAGAAATTGCAAGGTAAAGCGCGTAAAACTGTCCGGCGCGCGCCAGGCGATGATCGCGAGCAGCGCAGCGACGAGCGGCAGCACAGCATAGCCCACGGGGGAACGGACGTAGACGATTACCGATGCGAAGATCGCGGCGGCCACCGCCCATAAGGCCGGGCGCCATAAGCGGCGATGCGCGCTCGCGACAATCAGAAGCGCTCCCATAAAGCTCGGCGCGAGCGGTCCGCCCGCTGCAATCGCTGCGAGCGTGAATGGCGAAGCGTCGGCTGCGATGAGGCTTTCAGCAACGCCGGAACCGTTGGCAAAGAGCTGCAAGCGCTCGAACTGCTGCCCCATCAAGAGCGCTGTCATCCCGTGGCCCATTTCGTGAAACCAGGTGGTCAGGATCACGAAGGGATAGATGAGATAGGTGCCAAAGGGCAGCGCGGGCAGCGCGATCACGACGACGGCAGCAAGGAACAAGCGTCCGACTTGCTCGCCCTGGCTTCCCGGTTTCACCATCGATTGCATCGTGGATCAGGCCTCCTGATGCTGCTTGACCGGCTTCTGGTCTTCGGGCGCTCCCTCTTCATCACGCGCTCTGCCATCAACGCCCACTTTGGTGCGGTAGCGCTTGGCGCCTTCCTCATCCTGAGCGCGCTGTTCTTGCAGGATTGACCAGCTTGCAAGGAAGAGGCCTGCCACCAACGGCCCTAAAACGATGCCGGAGATACCGACCAGCGAGAGCCCACCGAGCGTTGTGACGAGAATGATCCAATCGGGGATACCGGTATCGCGGCCCACCAGGATCGGGCGCAAAACGTTGTCGGCTGAGCTGATGATGAAAAAGCCCGCAGTCAGCACAAAGGCGCCTTGCCAATATTCGCCGGAAATCAACAGCCAGATGCCCACAGGCGCCCAGACGATGCCGGTGCCAACAGCCGGGATGAGCGAGAACAATCCCATCAACACGCCAAGCAACAGCGCTGAGGGCACCCCGGCAAAGAAGAAGGTGATGACGCCAAGGCTGCCCTGCACAAACCCGACTACAACCGATCCTTTGATCGTCGCGCGCACAATGCCAAGGAACCGCTCTGACAAGCGATCCGCGATATCGCGCTCGATCGGAGCGGAATGCAGGACCGTTTCACCAATGCGCTCACCATCGCGCAGAAGGAAGAAGGTCACATAAAGCCCGATGCCAAAGCTCAGCAGAAAGCTGAACGCGCCGCCGCCGATGGAGATCGCCTGATTGGCGAGGATACCGGCGCTCTCCGCGATCAGGTTTTGCAGCTCTTCCTGGCCCTGCGTGATGTCTGTCCACCCCGATTCATCAATGAATTGCTGCAATTGCGCTGGCAGAGCAGCGTAGATCGTCTCCGCCCAGGCGGCGAGATCAATCGGATTAGCCCGGATCGCATTCACCGCTTCGATTGTCTCGGCCAGGACCAGCGAACCAATCCAGAGCGCGGGAAGCAGAACCGCGAACAAAATGATCAGCAAAGCAAGCGCGGCAGCCCAATTGCGCCGGCCACGACATCTGACGAGTGACCATTTGTAGAGCGGCTGAAACATGATCGCGGCCAAACCAGACCACAACATCGTGGTCGCAAACGGCCAGACGATCGCCACCAACATGAAGGTGACGGCCGCCAGAATCAGCAAAAAGCTGATTTGTTTCAGCTCAGTCGTGTGGTGGTGCTCGCCCGTCATCGCCTCCTATGTATATCGCAGGCGCCCTATTGCGTTCCTGAACGAGTTGCCCTGCGCTGAGCCGTG
>JBCBOW010000209.1:0-4311 GCA_039821045.1 Pseudomonadota bacterium | reverse complement strand
CCTTCGGGCAAGTCCGTGCAGGAAGGCGGTATCGCGCCCGACATCAAGGTGCCGCAGATTTCTGACCCCGATCTAGCGCTGCGCGAGAAGTATCAGACGCGCGAAAGCGATCTGCGCGGCCACCTGATCAATGAGCTCGGCATCAAGGATGAGGAACTCGAGGTCGACAAGGTTGATGATCCGCGCTTTCAGCTTACCGCTGAGCAATTGGAAGAGCAGGGCATTGAGGATTTCCAGCTGCATTACGCGCTCGAAACGCTGCGTCGCACGACCAAGAGCTCGGTCGCGCTGCGTTTCTGATCGCTGAGCTGCGGCTCAAGTAGGCCTAGTCAATGTCTGAGGCACTGGTCGCTCGTTGGCTTGCATTTGCGCTGCCCGCTGGACTGCTTGCGGGTGCTTATATCTCGCAGTATGTCTTCGGTCTGTTCCCTTGCGAGATGTGCTGGTGGCAACGCTATCCGCATTTCGTAGCGCTCCTTTTTGCCGCCCTCGCTTTCTTTGCGCCTCCTGCACGTATGTGGGCAGCGCTAGCCGGGGTCGGTTTGATGACATCAGGCGTGATTGGTGCGTTTCATGCGGGCGTAGAATATGGCTGGTGGCAAGGCATCACCGCCTGCGCCAAGATAGATGGCTCGATCAATGTGCTGGATCCAAGCGCCGCGCCGCTTCAGCGCTGCGATACCGCGCCTTGGGACTTATTCGGAATTTCGCTTGCCGGCTTCAATTTCCTCTTTTCGAGCATGGGCGCAATCGCCATCTGGGCACTGCTGGCTTTGCCACAGGCCAAACCAATTTTAGCACGAGGCTGATATGAAACGCGACGAACTGCACCGCATGATCCGAGTTGACCAAGCCGGCGAGTTTGGCGCGACGCGCATCTACGAGGGCCAACTGGCTGTGATGGGTGATCGGGGACCGCACTCAGCCGAGATTCGCCATATGGCTGAAGACGAGGCGGAACACCGTGAGAAGTTTGACGCGCTGATGGCTGAGCGGCGGGTCCGCCCGACAGCTTTGCATCCGCTTTGGTCCATGGCTGGATATGCCTTGGGTGCAGGCACGGCGTTGATGGGACCGGAGGCAGCAATGGCGTGCACGGCCGCGGTCGAAGAAGAGATTGACCGGCACTACACCGAGCAATTGGACCGCCTACGCGAAACAGGCGCTGATCCTGAACTTGCTGACATGATTGAGAAATTTCGCGACGAAGAGCGCGAACACCGGGACAGTGCTTTGGAGCACGGGGCCGAGAAGGCGCCGGGTTATCCGTTGCTTGCCGGGGCTATCCGTCTGGGTTGCCGCGTCGCTATCAAAGTCAGCGAGCGAATCTAGAGCAGACGATTGCCGCTTCACAGGCGGTTCAGTCATAGGCATGTAGCTCTCGATGCTCACTATCGCGCTCCAGCGAGCCAAAGGACGTGCCATGATTTCCGCTTTGAAGCCCACTTTTCCCGCCGCGATTGCCGCCTTTGCGGCCGCGCTAACGGTTTCCAATCCTGCCGTTGCTCAGGATAAAGGTGGTGACAAGGTCAACATGGTCATCGCTTACAGTGAAGAGGAATGCCCCGAGCAAAGTGAAGAGGGCGAAATCGTCATCTGCGAAATTCTCGTTGAGGCTGATCGGTATCGCATCCCCAAGAATCTGCGGACGAGCGATAGCCCGCAAAACCAGCCTTGGACTCGCCAGGTGGAGCAGATTCGCTACATCGGCGACTTTGGCACGCTTTCATGTGATCCGGCGGGCGCCGGCGGCTTTACGGGCTGCACGCAGCAAATGATTGACCTTGCCTATCAGGAGAAGCGCGAAGGCTCGGCTGTCCGATTTGCGCAATTGATTGAACAGGCTCGCCAGGAACGCCTTGCATCAATCGATACCGATGCGGCTGCAGAGCAAGAGCGCGTCGAGCAAATTGAGCGCGAATATCTCGAGCGGCTCGAGCGAGAGCGCGCAGCAGCTTTGCCCGGCGAGGTCACCCAGCCTTTGCCAACGCCCGAAGCTTCACCGGAGCCTGCGAGCGATACGCTGGCTGAACCGCCAGTTAGCCCGGTCGATGAGGTTGCCGATGCAACCGCCGAGGGGTCTGATGCGATCGAGACGGTTGATCCCGGCGCCGGGCCCGGACAGCCCTAAAGCGATTTCGGCACGCGGGGTGGGTTAGACCGCGTAATACTCGCGATACCATGCAACGAACTGGCGCGTTCCCTCGCGCACATCGGTCTGTGGCGCATATCCCGTAAGCTCCTGAAGCAGCGTCGTATCGGCCCAGGTGGCTGGCACATCTCCCATCTGCATTGGTAGGAAGTTCTTCACCGCTTCCCGCCCGCAAGCAGCTTCAATCGCCTGGATGAAGTCCATCAGCCGCACTTTGTCTGAATTGCCGATATTAACAACTCTCCAGGGCGCTGCAGGCGACAGGCTGTCATACGGGGCGATAGTGTCAGGTCTCTCGGGGCGTTGAGGTACCGCATCGATTAACAGGCGAATGCCGCGCACAAGATCGGTGACGTAAGTGAAATCCCGAAACATTTCGCCATTGTTGTATATGTCGATCGGATCGCCTTGGAGGATGCCTCGCGTAAACTTAAAAGGTGCCATGTCTGGGCGACCCCACGGGCCGTAGACCGTGAAAAAGCGGAACATCGTCGTCGGCAAGTTCCACAGATGCGCATAGGAATGCGCCATTGCCTCATTGGCCTTCTTTGTTGCGGCATACAGCGTCAACGGCGTGTCGCATTTATCGCGCTCGTTGAATGGCATCTGAGTGTTTGCGCCATAGACCGAGCTGGTCGAGGCCATTAGCAGATGAGAGACTTCGAGCTCGCGTGCGCACTCCATGACGTTAAATGTGCCTACGAGATTGGCATCGATGTAAGCGCGCGGGTTCTCCAGACTGTAGCGCACGCCCGCTTGGCCAGCTAAGTGAACAATCACGTCGGGCTCTTCTGCCTTGGTCAATGAGCGCAGCGTGTCAAAATCCTCAAGCAGTCCGACTTGGGCTTTGAAATGCTGGTTCTGCATGAGCGTCTGATGGCGCCGCTCTTTGAGGCGGATGTCGTAATAATCCGTCAGCCCATCATACCCGACCACGCGAAAGCCTTCGGCTAGCAACAACTGGGCCAAGTGATACCCGATAAAGCCAGCGGTTCCGGTGATGAAAACAGTGCGCATCGCTGAGCTTTCTTGTTTGTTGAGTATCAGGCGGAAAGGCGACCAGGTGCAGTGCTTTGCGTCTGAACTTCATCCGGGCGCGGATCGTCCGGCAGTGGCGTTTGCTCATGCGCGCTCTTGACGGCCACCCAATCGACCAACGCGTCTTCATGGACAAACCCGGTGACCAATTCGCGCAGGATATCGCGTACGCCTTCATGATCGCGCACGGCAAGTAAGGTCTCAAGCCGGTCCAACTGTGGCTTCAGCTCGGACCAACTCCAAAATGGCTCACGGGCGCGGAATATCCGTGGGTGCGAAGATTTTTCAGTGTCATCGCCGAGCAAAAGCTCTTCGTAGAGCTTTTCACCCGGCCGAAGACCCATAAACTCAATCGCAACGCTGTCCTTATCGACTGGCGCTCCTTGCTCAGCGACAGTGCGACCCGAAAGCTCGATCATTGCGCGCGCCAGATCAACGATCTTGACGGGCTCACCCATATCGAGGACGAAAACATCTCCGCCATCAGCCATACCGCCCGCTTGGATAACCAACTGCGCGGCCTCCGGGATGGTCATGAAAAAGCGGGTGATCTCGGGATGTGTCACAGTTACCGGGCCGCCGCTCGCGATCTGCTCACGAAAACGCGGGATCACCGAACCACTGGACCCAAGCACATTGCCGAAGCGCACCATCGAAAAGGTTGTCCTCGCGCCTGCGCCGGCGTCGGTCGCCGCGCAGGCTTGAAAGATCAGCTCGGACAAACGTTTGGTCGCGCCCATGATATTGGTTGGGCGGACAGCTTTGTCGGTGCTGATCAGGACACAGTTCTCGACCCCGATCGCCCTAGCAACCCGCGCGATTGTAAGCGTACCCAAAACATTGTTGGCGACGCCTTCAAGCAGGTTGTGCTCAACCAGTGGGACATGTTTGTAAGCCGCAGCGTGATAGACGGTATGCGGACCCCAAGCGCTGAAAATCTCCGCCATACGCGCTTCGTCGCGGGTGTTCGCCAGCAGCGGAATGCACTCGGTGAGATAGGCTTTGCCTTCGCGCTGACGCTTCGTGATCTCTTCATAGATCGAATAGAGCGCATATTCGTTGGCATCTATGAGGATCAGCGCTTGCGGCGCCAGTTTGGCGATCTGGCGACAGATTTCCGA
>JBCBOW010000208.1:0-4325 GCA_039821045.1 Pseudomonadota bacterium | reverse complement strand
CTTGATCGCAAGGAAGGTTTGAGCTTCTCGCTGCGATCAAGCAACACCCATCCGCCAAAGGCTGCGATGAAAGCGATGAAAGAGACAGGGATCGTTGTGATAACGCCAAAGCCGATCCGCTGCGGGGCGAGAATGTCGATGTATACATAGAGCAACACCCACAAGAAGGGTCGCCGCACGCCCAGCACGAGCACAAAGCCAATGAAGGCGAGAAAGACCAGATCGAGCATAGCGCTGGGCTCTACCCTTCGCCGCTTTGCGCGCGGCCGGCTTTGCGGCGCGCTTCAACACGATCCTTGCGCCGCTTGCGCGCAGCCTGTTTGAACCCGTCAAGCATCGGATCCACGTCCAGATCGCCCCGCATGACGAGGCGCAAAAGGGCGATGGCCAACAGGCCGTGGCCGATTGAGAGGGCGATGTAATCGATCATAACGCGTCATGGTGCGGCCCAGCGCAAATGGTGCGCGCTTGGCCGACCTTGCGTCTAATAAGCTATACCCAGTTGACGCGGCGTTAAGCACAATCGCGCTAGAGCCCTGCGTCATGACCCGGGTTTTGCATGTCCTTGACCATTCGCTCCCGCTGCACAGCGGCTACACTTTCCGCACCCGCGCGATTGTAAAGGCGCAGATTGCGGCTGGGCTCGAAGTGCGCTGCATCACCGGCCTGCGCCACAATGCCGAGGCTGAGGTGGAGAGCGCGCTCGAAATGCATGACGCGATCCGCTTTCACCGGCTTGAGGGCACCGCGTCAGGCCCCGCTGGATTGCGCGAATGGCGCGAAGTGCGCGCGCTGGCGAGCGGCATCAAAGCGGTGGCGCAGGAATGGCACCCGGATGTGATCCATGCCCATTCGCCTGCCTTGTGCGGCTCAGCTGCGCTCAGCGCCGCGCGCGATCTGGCTGTGCCGCTTGTCTATGAAATCCGCGCCTTCTGGGAAGACGCAGCGGTCGGCAATCGCACCGGGCGCGAAGGCTCAGCCAAATATCGCGCGACGCGCGCTTTGGAGACTTATGTCGCGCGCCGGGCGGATGCACTCTTCACCATTTGCGATGGTCTGCGCGACGATTTGATCACGCGCGGCATTCCCGGCGGCAAGATCGGCGTGATGCGCAACGGGGTGGATCTGAGCCTGTTTGGCAATCCGCCCGCACGTGACACCGCGCTCGCCAAAGAGCTGGGCTTGCCTGATGGCGCCCCGGTGGTCGGCTATATTGGCAGTTTTTATGATTACGAAGGCGTCGATGATCTGATCGCTGCCATGCCGCTGCTCCGCGCGCGGCACCCAGATGCGCGGCTGCTGCTCGTGGGGGCAGGCCCCATGGCGGACGAATGGCGCGCTAAAGCCGCCGCTCTGCCCGATCCGAGCGCTGTGATCTTCGCGGGCCGCGTGCCTCACACCCAGGTTGAGCGGTATTATTCGCTCGTTGATGTGCTGGCTTACCCGCGCAAGGCCTCTCGCCTCACCGATCTGGTCACGCCGCTCAAGCCTTTGGAAGCGATGGCGCAGCGCAAATTGGTCGCGGCTTCCGATGTGGGCGGGCACCGTGAGTTGATCCGCCACGCCGAGACCGGCATTCTCTTTGGCGCTGACAACCCGCAGGCTTGCGCAGAGGCTTTGGCTGATCTTTTCGATGCGCCAGAGAGCTGGGAAGCGCTGCGCCAAGCGGGCGTTGCGCATGTCGAAGCGCGGCATGATTGGGCGCGCAATGTCGATCGTTATCATTCCGTTTACCATCACCTGATAGCTCATTTTAATGGAAAACAGGGGCCAAATATGGCTCCGACTTCGCTGCGAGCGCGGCGGGAACTGGGAACGTAACCACCACGCCCTGCCCGCTGGGTCCGCACCAGGCGAACCGAAGATTTGAGCAACAGCCGGACAGAAAGGCTGTGAGTAGGGGCGACATGGACATCAAAGGTCTTGCACAACAAGCACTGCGGTCTTCAAACGAGCCAGCACCGCTTCGTTACAAACGTCGCTCCAAAGCGCGTTCGGTTGCGCGACACCCGATCTTTGTGCCCGCTCTTGCCGGCTGGGGCGCAGCTTTGGGCGGGCTCTCGGTGCTGGCGCTGCCCAGCGCCATGATTTCTCCGATCACGATGATCGCAGGCTTGGGCGCGCTCGGCGATCCGGCGCGCTTTGTCATAGCTGCGGTTGCCGCGATAAGCTGTGGTCTGGCCGCGCTATGCGTGGCGATGTTTGTGCGATCCTCGCTTGCGCCCAGTGAAAACAAAACGGTCTCTTATGTTCGATCGGCCATGAAGGTAAATCCGATTGATCCGGCTTCTGAGTTGGGCAGCCAGAGCCTCGATGAACCGATAACGGACATGCCGTACACCGGCTCTCAGCAAGAGCCGGAGGCAAGCCCGAGCGAAGAACCGCTCGATCTTAACCAGGAACACGAAATCGGCGAGAGCGAAGAGCACGAGCTCGCTGAACAACCAGCCAAGCGGCGCCATCCCATGGCCTCGCTTCGCAATCGTATGGCAGGGGCTATGGACACGCTCGAACAGGAGAGCGCAGCGCTTGATTTGGGCGCGTATGGTGAGCCGATCACTGATGCGCCCCTTGATCAGATCTCCGAGCGCGATGAAGTATGGGTCATCGGCAGCGAGGCGGAAGTCGCAGTCAGCCCCGGCGAGGCGGCCAATGTCGTCGCGCCCGGTTTGCAGGACATCCCCTCAGCAACATCGCCAGATAATGACACGGCATGCGATCCGATCGCTGATGAAGAGGATAGCGGCTCGGCAATCGAGCGGCTGCGGCAGACGCCGACTGAAGATTTGAGCCTTGTCCAGATGGTCGAACGCTTCGCCGCCGCGCTGCATGATCATCAAGAAGCGGCACGCCGCCAGGCAGCCGCTGGCTTTGCGCCGCCGCCCGGCCCGGGGCGCGATGCGGCTCTCGCAGAGGCCTTGAAAGCGCTTTCGCTGTTCACCGAACGCGGGTTTGCTTCGAGCGATGCGGGCAGCGTTCCCGCGCAGCCAGCGACCATGATCAGCGACACCGAGCGCGAGTTGCGCCACGCTCTTAACAGGCTGCAAGACTTGCGCGGCGCGGCTTGAGACCGGCGATTCTGCGCGCAAAACGCAACAAAGAGAGTTTTTGAGCAGCTTCGCGCAACGAACATAAAGCTCATTTTGCTCAGCGCGTAACATTACTTCATCCTTCGCGGTTGCAAAACCGCGATTCCCTCGGCAATAGGGTGTGCGAGAGCACGCGCCGCTGCGCCTTAGGCGAGCGCGCACCGCACACTGCCGCTCCCTTGAAACCAACGAAGGTTATTCAAGGGTCGGCATCTGACAGGACGGAACCTTGCCATGGGATACCCAGCTTCCCAGGGTCTCTACGACCCCGTAAACGAACATGACGCCTGCGGCGTTGGCATGATCGCGCATATCAAGGGCGAAAAAAGCCATGATATCGTGCGCCAGGCGCTCGAGATTCTGAACCGCATTGACCATCGCGGCGCGGTGGGAGCGGACCCGCTGTTGGGCGATGGTGCGGGCATCTTGCTGCAAATCCCTGATCCGCTCTTTCGCAAATGGGCCGAGGCACACGCGCTCGATCTGCCGCAGCCGGGCGATTATGCGGTCGCGATGTGCTTCATGCCGCAAGACGAAGCCGCGCGCGCCTTTATCACTGAGCGGTTTGAAACCTTCATCGCCAAGGAAGGCCAACGGCTGATCGGCTGGCGCGATGTGCCCACGACGCTGGATGGCTTGGGCGATGCCGTTATCGATTCGATGCCCGTGATCCAGCAAGCGGTTATCGCGCGAGGCGAAAACTGCGCTGATCAGGACGCGTTTGAGCGCAAGCTGCTGGTGATCCGCAAGCAGGTGCAAAATCCGCTCGCCAGCCTTGCCAAGAAGCATGATCTGCCCAGCCTCACCGATCTTTACATGCCGAGCTTTTCGAGCCGCACGATCGTCTACAAGGGGCTGCTGCTGTGCGATCAGGTGAACAGCTTCTTTGATGATCTGCGCGATCCTGATTGTGTCTCGGCGCTGGGCCTTGTGCACCAGCGCTTCTCGACCAACACCTTCCCCAGCTGGCGGCTCGCGCATCCCTTCCGGTTGATCGCTCACAACGGCGAGATCAACACAGTGCGCGGCAATGTGAACTGGATGAACGCGCGCCGCCGGACGATGGAGAGCGAGCTGTTGGGGCCCGATCTCGACAAGATCTGGCCGATCATCCCGCATGGCCAATCCGACACCGCCTGCCTCGACAATGCGCTCGAACTGCTGCTCGCGGGTGGATACTCGCTGGCCCACGCCATGATGATGCTGATGCCCGAGGCCTGGGGCGGCAACACGCTG
>JBCBOW010000207.1:0-4341 GCA_039821045.1 Pseudomonadota bacterium | reverse complement strand
CATCTTCAGCGGGCGAGCCCTCTGTCATTAGCGGCAAGGGCGCCTCGCAAAACGCCGCTCAATCGGGCACATTCAATCCTCAAACCCCTATCGGAACTTCTGCATGACCATTCGAACCATTCTCGTCGACGATGAAAAACTGGCCATTCAAGGGCTGCAATTGCGCTTGGAGCCGTTTGACGATGTCGAGATCATCGACACCTGTTCGAACGGCCGCGAAGCGATCCGCAAGATCAAGACCGAGAAGCCCGATCTGGTGTTTCTCGATATCCAGATGCCGGGCTTTGACGGGTTTTCCGTGGTCAAAGGCGTGATGGAGATCGAGCCGCCGCTGTTTGTGTTTGTGACCGCTTATGAAGAACACGCGATCCGGGCGTTTGAAGCCAATGCGGTCAATTATCTGATGAAGCCGGTCGATGAGGATAAGCTGGCTGACACAATCGAACGCGTGCGCCAGCGGCTTGCGGAGAAGAAATCGACCGAAGATGCAGAGCAACTTCTGGGCGTGCTCTCTGAGGTTGCGCCTGATCGCGCGGCGCAGTTTAACGAAGCGGAAGCCGAAGGCAGCGCAGACAGCGCGGATCGCTTTGAAAAACTCATCAACGTGAAAGACCGCGGGCAGATCTTTCGCGTGGAAGTCGATTCGATCGAGCATATTGAAGCCGCGGGCGACTACATGTGCATCTACACCGGCGATAATTCGCTGATCCTGCGCGAGACGATGAAGGATCTGGAGCGGCGGCTTGATCCGCGCAAGTTCCAGCGGGTGCACCGCTCCACCATCGTGAACCTCGATCAAGTGCGCCAGGTTAAGCCGCACACCAATGGCGAATGCTTCCTGGTGCTCGACAGCGGGCAAGAGGTGAAAGTGTCGCGCTCTTACAGGGATGTGGTGGCGCGCTTCGTGCACTAGTTTGCTTTGCGAAGGCGCATCCGCGCCTTCATCCTCGCTAGACGTCCTTCGCTTCGCTACAGACCCGCTGCGGGCGCACGGTCGTGCTTGCGGACCCTGTGGGTCCGTCTATTGAGAGGGCATGAATTTCTCGCCCCCCGGCTTCGACTTGGATCGCTTTGTCCGTGAGACCCTTGCCGAAGACCTCGGCGTAGGGCTCGAAGGCGGGGGTCATGACGTCACCTCTGAAAGCGTGATCCCTGCAGAGGCGCGCTTTTCCGGCGTGATGGACAGCCGCGATGCGGTTGTCATCGCTGGCTTGCCACTGGCTGAAGCCTTCTTCCGGTATCTCGACCCTGAAGTCGAGATTGAAGCGCTGGTGAGCGATGGCGATGCCGTCTCGCCGGGAGCTGATCTGATGCGGCTTAAAGGCAATGCCCGCGCGCTGCTCACCGCGGAACGCAGCGCTTTGAACATCGTCCAGCACCTCTCGGGCATCGCCACCATGGCGCGCGATTATGTGACCGCGATGCGTCAAGGTTCGGCAACCTGCACCCTGCTTGATACGCGCAAAACGCTGCCCGGCCTGCGCGTGCTCGAGAAATACGCGACCCGACAAGGCGGCGCGCAAAACCACCGCATGGGGCTGTGGGATGCAGCGATGATCAAGGACAATCACGTCGCGGTCGCCGGAAGCGTTGGCGAAGCGGTGCGGCGGGCTGCCGAAGCTGGCGTCAAACCGATCATTTGCGAAGTGGACCGGCTCGATCAGATCGAACCCGCGATAGAAGCGGGCGCGCATCATCTGCTGCTCGACAATATGGCGCCTGAAACCTTGCGCGAAGCGGTCACCATGGTTGCAGGGCGCGCGGCAACCGAAGCGAGCGGGGGTATCAACCTCGAAACCATCGCAGCCAAAGCTGCGAGCGGGGTCGACTATTGCTCGGTTGGCCGCCTTACCCAAAGCGCGCCTGCTGCAGATATCGGCTTGGACTTCACCCCGCTGTGAAGCCTTCGCGCATGATCGAATCGATCCGCGCGCGGCCCTGGCCGATCCATGCTTTCGCTGCAATTTTGCTCGGGATCGGTCTGCAGGCGCTTATCGGAGGACTAGCCAATATCGAGGGCTGGCTCGTGCAGTATGAGACGCTAGCGCCTGATTTTCCGTGGGATCGCGATTGGGTGATCGTGGTGCTTTCGGCGCGTTTCACCATCGTATGTATCCCGGTGATCGCCATTTGGGGCTTTCGCAGCCTTGCCGCGCGCATTTTGATCTGCCTTTTCACTTTCTTTCCCATGGCGGGGTTGGTGCGCAATCTTTCGGGCGACCTTACGTTTGATGATGCAGAGCCTGTTGTAGCCACGCTGTTGATCATTGTCGCATGCGCGCTGTTGTTTCTGCCTTCAGCGCAGCGCTGGTTTTCGCCCGAGGCCTTGGACAATGAGGCGGTGTTCGAATGAGAGGTCCGTCACAACGATCTTGCTTCATGAAAGCGATTTCCTTGATCGCTCAACTGTAACGGCGCGGTCATTGAGGTTGGCGATACGCGCGCCAAGCGGCTATTTGTTGATTTAGGCACTGGGAGAACGAGCGTGCGGCCAAAGTCCATTACGATGTTTGATCGGCTTTACCTGGGCTCACTTGCTCTGGGCCTGATCAACTCTGTTTTTTCGTACAATTGGATGATGAGCGAGCTTGAGGCGGACCCCTCGCTGGCCGCTTTTGGCGGAGCTGGTTTGGTTTTCATACTGATAACCGCTGTTATCAGCTACGCGCTTTCGCTTCTTCTGTGGTTCCTCATCGCGCGCAAAGCGAGCCCGATCGCGAAATGGATTCTCGTCGTGCTCACAGCCGTAGGGCTTATCAGCCTGCCCTTGAGCCTCATGGACATGCCGATCGTGCCAATGATCTTTACCCTTGTGATCACCGGCGTGCAGCTTGGTGCAATCTATTTCCTGTTCCGCCCCGACGCGCGCGCCTGGTTTGAGAACAAAGGCGGTTCGGCGATCGATCCGACCATGTTTGAATGACGAACAGGCGCTTAGCGCCACTTGCGGCGCTTTGGCTGCTGCCAAGCGCTCTGCCCACGGCAGCTAATGCCCAGGCCTACCAATGCCGCGCGCCACAGATTGCGAGCGTGCCCCGTGTTGCCCCCGAATCCCAGCCGCGCCGGGTGCCCACCACGGGTTATACGCTGGCGCTCAGCTGGTCGCCCGAATTCTGCAAGCCGCGCGAGGGACGGCCCGCGCACAAGGTGCAATGTTCAGGCGAGAATGGCCGCTTTGCGATGGTGGTTCACGGGCTTTGGCCGCAAGGGGCAGGGACGTGGCCGCAATGGTGCGGATCGCGCAATGCGCTGACGCCGGCTGAAGTGCGGCGCAATATGTGCATGATGCCTTCAGCTCGGCTCGTGGCGCGGCAATGGGCCAAACACGGCAGCTGTATGACCAAGCGCCCAGAGACCTATTTCGGGGTGACGCGCATCCTGTGGGAAAGCCTGCGCATCCCCGAATATGATCGCATCAGCCGCGAGGAGGGGCTGACAGCGGGCCGCATCCGCGAAGCTTTTGCTGAAGCAAACCCCGGCTGGCCGCGCGCTGCAATCGGCGTGAAGCTCAATGCGCGCGGTTGGCTGCAGGAATTGCGCCTGTGCTATTCGAAACGCTTCCGCCCGGCGCGCTGCGATGATCGGCGCTATGGCGCGCGCGATGCGGCCAAAGCGAAGATCTGGCGCGGGCTTTAGGGCGCCCGCAGAAGCCTGGGGCGGTGCAGCTATTGACGCTTGATCGATGCGTGCCCGCTGATCGGAAATTGTCCCAGATCAAATCATCGACAGCGCCTTTCTGGTAAAGGCAACGCCATGATCAACATCGAACACATCGCACCGCACGCATATCGCATCAATGTCATCGCCGAGTTTGATCAGGCCAATGCCAAACAGCTCGTTGATTTCGTCAAGGGCCGCATGGCTGATGGCGGGGGTGGAAACCTGCTCATCGATCTGACGTCTATGGCGAGCTTTTCCTGGTCCGCCGTGGCCGAGGAATTGGGCCATCTGGGCATGTTCATGAAGTATGTTTACGGGCTCGATCGGATCGCCATCGTTTCAGACGAGGAATGGCTGCGCAGCGCAGCGCGGCTCGAAAGCGCGCTGCTGCCGGGCGTGGTCTATCAGGTCTATGATGATGACGAAGCCGAGGCCGCGCTCGCATGGGTGCTTGAGACAACGGACGAACCGCATCGCGGCGCTTTCCACGAAATGGATATCAAGGCGCCGGGCATTGCCGCCTTTGAGCTCACCGGACGGCTTGACCGGGCCGAATCGGAGCGCGGGGTCGCCATGGTGCGCGCCACTTTGGAAGACCCCGATTGCTCGCGCCTCATGATTGTGATCCGCCACTGGCACGGCTTTGATGCAGACGCTGCGATCAGCCGCGAAGTCATGTCG
>JBCBOW010000206.1:0-4350 GCA_039821045.1 Pseudomonadota bacterium | reverse complement strand
GTGATCCGTGTGGGCGAAACCGCCCCGCGCGCAGCCACTCCCAACCGCTTTCTTGATAACGACGGCGAGCGCCTGCCTCGCGAGACTCGCGTGCTTTCCGGCCTCAGCGTCGGCGTTCCCGGCAATCTCGCACTCGCCGCCTATGCGCATAAGCAATATGGCAAACTTGAATGGGCCGAGCTGTTTGAGCCTGCCATTGCTCTGGCGCGCGATGGGTTCGTGGTGAACCGACGCCTGCACGGATCGCTCTCCTCGCGCGCTAACCGCGCCGGGCTGACCGAGGCGGCGAAAGCAATATATTTTGGCGAAGACGGCGCGGCAAAGTCGATCGGCTCGACGATCCGCAACCCCGCGCTCGCAAAGACGTTTGAGCAGGTCGCGCAAATCGGCTCACAATGGCTCTATCAGCGCGAGGCCAAGCGCTTAGCGCAATATGTGAGCGGTGAGACCCCGCAGGATGGTCTGATGATCCCCGCAGACCTTGAGGAGTATGTCTCGAAGAAGCGCGATGCGGTCTGTGTTCCCTATCGTGAACACACCGTGTGCGGCATGGGGCCGCCTTCATCTGGCGGTGTCGCAGTGGCGCAAATTCTCGGCCAGCTGGAGCGCTTTGATCTCGCGGCTTTGGGCCCACGCAGTGCGACGACCTGGCACCTTTTTCTCGAGTCACAACGCATCGCTTATGCTGATCGTGCACTCTATCTGGGTGATAGCGATTTTGTGAGCGTGCCGGTGAAAGGCCTCGTCGATCCGGCCTATCTCGCGGATCGGAGCGCTTTGATTGATCCCGATCGAGCACTTGCTGAAGCAACGCCGGGCAAACCTTCTGGCGCCACGCTCGCGCTCGCGCCGGGCGATAGGCCGGGCGAAAGTGGGACGACGCATTTCTCGATCGTCGACAATGAGGGCAACGCTGTCAGCTACACCTCTACAATCGAAGGCGCGTTTGGCTCAGGGCTGTTCTTCGATGGGTTCTATCTCAACAACGAACTTACCGATTTCAGCTCCACTCCCGAAAGAGACGGCAAACCGGTCGCCAACAGGGTTGAAGGCCGCAAGCGTCCGCGCTCTTCAATGGCGCCGACAATCGTGTTTGATCCTGATGGCGAGATTGTCCTTGTGATCGGTGCAGCAGGCGGCCCGACAATCCCCGTGCAAACCGCGCGTTCGATTATCGGCGTCATCGATTTTGGTATGACCGCTAATCAAGCGCTTGGCCTGCCGCTGATCATGGCGTTTGGCAACACGGCTGTTTTCGAAGAAGGCTCTGTAATCGAAGGCATGCAGGATGAGTTCAAAGCCCTGGGGCACGAGCAGATTCGCGGCATTCAGGCGCCGGTCAAAGCCAATGCGCTGCTGCGCATCGTACGTGAGGATGGCACCGTAAGCTGGGAAGTGGCGCGCGATCCGCGCATAGAGCCCAAGCTCGCATACGAATGACGCTGGGCCGGATCCAGCGCCGCTTGGGAATACGCAACGCTTGCCGCTCACGCATCAAGCGCTTAATTTACACTCTATGACATGCACTATCATGCGCGTCCCGCTGAGCTTTCCATGCAAGAGCATCGCTCGCCATAAGAGCTGCAATCGGGCCTAAGAAAGCCGATACGCGCATGACCACGGGAGAAGGAGTTTTGCCGCCGTGCACGCCCCCGCTATGACCAAATCGACCGCCCCCAACACCTCGCGCCCCAAGGTAAATCCGGCTGATGATCAGATCCTGCAAGATATTGATGGCGCAGAGAATCTTGTCGAGCTCTTCCTTAAGCGCGCAAACGAGAAACCGACCTCGCCATTTCTAGGTCGCAAAGAAGGCGGCAAGTGGGTCACGCAAAGCTGGGGCGAGGTCGCTGATCAGGTCTGTCTCCTCGCCGAAGGGCTGCGTGCGATTGGCCTTACCCACGGCGATCGCGTTGCGCTCGTCTCGGAGAATCGCCCCGAATGGTGCATCGCGGATCTCGCGATTATGGCGGCGGGCTGCATTTCGGTGCCGACCTACATCACCAACACCGAGCGCGATCACGCTCATATTCTCGACAATTCGGGCGCACGCGCGGTGATCGTGTCGAATGAGAAACTGCTCGGGCCGCTGGTGGGTGCAATTGCGCGCACGGGGATCATTGATCACGTTATTGGGATTGAGGACCTGAAGCGCCAGCAGTCCCCGGGCTTCAGCTACCATGGCTGGGACTCGCTCACGAAAGGCGATGCCGCCGCCGCGCGCGCCAGCGTTGTAGAGCGGATCAAAAGTATTCGGCGCGAGGATACTGCCTGCCTTATCTACACAAGCGGAACGGGCGGCGCACCCCGCGGCGTAAAGCAGCATCACGGCGCGATCCTGTGCAACATTGCCGGCGCGGGCGAAATCGTCATCAGTGATTTTGGCGTTGATGATGAGCGGTTTCTTTCGTTCCTGCCGCTGAGCCACGCCTATGAGCACACCGCCGGGCAATATCTCCCGATCGCGCTCGCAGGCGAGATTTTCTATTCAGAAGGGCTCGAGAAGCTCGCCTCCAATATCGAGGAAGTGCAGCCCACGATCATGGTCGTGGTGCCGCGCCTCTTTGAGGTTTTGCGCACGCGGATCATGAAGCAGATCGAGAAACAGGGCAAAGTCGCGGGTTTCCTGCTTGGCAGCGCCATGGGCATCGCTGACAAAGCCAGGGACGGCAAGCGCCGCAAACGCGATCGCCCGATGGACTTTGTGATCGAGAAGACGTTGCGCCCCAAAATTCGCGCTAAGTTCGGCGGGCGGATGAAAGCGATGGTCTCAGGCGGCGCGCCGCTTAACCCCGATGTCGGCAATTTCTTTGACGCGATGGGGCTCACCTTGCTGCAAGGCTATGGCCAGACCGAAGCGGGCCCGATCATGAGCTGCAACCGACCCGCCGCGGGCCTCAAGATGTCAACCGTTGGACCGCCCATGCGCGGCGTTGAGATCAAGATTGCCAAAGATGGCGAAATCCTGTGCCGCGGCGAACTGGTGATGAACGGCTATTGGCAAAACGAGGCCGAAACCGCGCGCACGGTTGTCGATGGCTGGTTGCACACCGGTGATATCGGCCATTTGGACGAGAACGGCCGGATCGTCATCACAGACCGCAAGAAGGACATGATCGTCAACGACAAGGGCGACAATGTCGCGCCGCAGAAGATCGAAGGCATGCTAACGCTGCAACCCGAGATCGCGCAGGCGATGGTGAGCGGGGACAAGCGGCCTTACGTCGTCGGTCTGGTCGTGCCGGATGCGGAATGGGCGCTCGAATGGGCGAGCGCGAACGGCAAGAAGTTTGACATGGCCGAGCTTCAGACGCTGCCGGAGTTCAAGAAAGCGGTGCGCGCGGCGGTGGACCGGACGAACAAGGATTTGTCCGTCATCGAAAAAGTGCGCAAATTCGAGTTCGCGGACGAAGCGTTTGCGATCGAGAATGAAGAGATGACGCCGAGCATGAAGATCCGCCGACATAAGATCCGCGATCGGTATCACGAGCGGGTGGATGGGATGTATTGAGGGGTGAGCCGGCATCGCGCGTCGGAAATTTACGGACGAAGAGCGGCACTTCCGCAAGATTGGATCGGGCATTCCGTTCACGCAGTGGTGGCCAATACTCGCGATCTTAATTGTCGGTCCGACGCTGGCGGCTACTCTAAGCGATTACACTGAGACTTGCACAGGATTGTCATGGGCTCAGCACAGCCGTCGCGCAGGCGGTGCTATGTTGCTGCTCTCGACTTACCCCTGTAGCCCGTACCTGCTGGGCGAAGGAATGATCGGATGGCTGCTATTCATAGCCCTTTGGGCACCATGGCCCGTCGCCTTTGTGAATTGGCGCTGGGCAAAGCGGCAGCGCAAATTCTGGAACGAAATCAGAGAACGCGAGACAGAGCGCAGGAAAGCGAAACGGTCGGGGCCGCGCAAACTCAAGCCGCCTCAACATCCTCGACGCATTCCGGATGAAACACCGGCGCTCTGTTCGACCATGCGGGCGCTGTTGCTGCCGCTTCGCTTAGCGATTGCAGCAACACTTTGCGCATCGCAGGGCGCACTTGCGGCAAAGCTGCGGCCGCGCAGAAGGCTGCGGGGAGGTAGGGCCGCACATCTGCGCCCAGGAGCCGCTCATACAGGAAGCGAAACGCGGAGAAGCTCTCGATCTCTTCGCCTTCCAGATCAAACACCGCCATGCGCACGAGCTTTGCGAGAAAGCGCTCAACCTCGCCGCCAGGGCCCGCGCCCGCTCCAGGCCCGCGTCCACATCCGCCACGACCTCCTGGATGAGCCCGATGCGCTGGGCCTCCTCGGCCGAGATGCGCTCGCCGGTCATCCCCAGCCGCAGGGCCTGGGAGAGGCCG
>JBCBOW010000205.1:0-4364 GCA_039821045.1 Pseudomonadota bacterium | reverse complement strand
GGAAGAGCTTGAGGAAACCGGCATCGCACAATTCCTCAGCGTTCTTGGCTGGTCGGCCGCGCTTGGCCTTACCGCTGCGCTCTTCCTGCTCGCCGGGTTTGGCTATCTCTCGCGCGATCTGGTCGCCAAGATTGGCCAGATCACCCAAGGGATGACCCGCCTTGCCAACGGCGATCGCGAATTCAACATTGACGGGCGCGACCGCAAGGATGAGATCGGCGAAATGCTGCGCGCGCTTGACATGTTCAAACGCGCCGGTCGTCAGCTTGAAAGCTGGGCACGCGAGCGCGGGGAGCGCGCAGAAGCCGAGCTGCGCGAACAGCAAAAGCGCGAACGCGAGCGCGAAGAGGAAGAGCACCGCCGCGCCGGTCTTATCGCGAATGTTGCTCAGCAGTTTGAGCGCACCGTCGGCGAAGTGGCAGCGCGGGTAGCGGCGGCCTCAAGCGAGCTCCACGCAACGGCAACGCGCATGGCCGAAACCGCTAACACCACCGCCGAAGGCACCGAAGCGCTCACAGTGCAAATGTCTGATGCCAACGCTGGGGCCACTTCGGCAGCGGCGGCGAGCGATGAGTTTGCGCTCTCGATCAGCGAAATCAGCCGCCAGGCGACCTCCTCGAGCGAGCTTGCGCGCTTGGCAACCGATGCGACCGTGGAGGCAGATGAAACCATCTCGGCGCTCTCCGCTTCCGCTGAAGAGGTGGGTCAGATTGTCGAGCTGATCCATACCATCGCGCAGCGCACCAACCTTCTCGCGCTCAACGCCTCTATCGAAGCCGCGCGCGGCGGCGAGGCTGGCCGCGGCTTTGCCGTGGTTGCAAGCGAGGTCAAAGAGCTCGCCATGCAGACGAGCCGAGCCACCGAGCAAATCGCCGAGCAAATTCGCGCGATGCAGGATACCACCGGCGCGAGCGTTAGCGCCCTGCGGGCCATCGCCGGGCAGGTCAAGGAACTCGAGACGACGGCGGTCTCGATCGCAAGTGCAGTCGATCAGCAATCGGTGGCAGGGCAAGACCTCGCGCGCAGCATCGATCTGGCCGCCAGCGGGACACAGAATGTGGCCGGACATATCAATGACGTGCGCGAACTCTCGCTTTCAACAGGCGCGGCGGCCAAACAGGTTCTCTCCAGCGCCAATGAACTTGAGACGCAGGCCAGCACGCTGAGCTCGCAAGCTCAGGCCTTCCTCTCGCGCGTGCGGCAAAGCTAAGCCAACGCATTAAGTATTAGCGCTGGTTCGGTCGGCGCACGCACGCGCTGTCACGCCGCTGCAAACATTTTCGCGCAACAGTCATCGAGAAACAGAGTATACGGCCGTTGCGCCGATGCTCCCCCTGCAAGGCAGAGGCGCTTTGCCGCTGCTCGAGATATGCGTGACCTTTCAATCTCAATTCGACGCTGCCCCACGCCCTGAACTGGTTGTCGATCCGGCGGCGATGGCGGCGGATGGATCACAAGCAGGCGCCTTCATGGCAACGCTGAGCGATGAGGGGATTGCCGCGCATATTGCCAATGTCAGCTCACAGCCGATCCTGCTGCGCCACGGGCGTCTGCGGCTTCCGGTGCTGGTGGAAAGCGGCGCTTACGGCGATAGCTACATGACTGCGCCGCACAGCGCCTACGTGCTCTATGCGCGCGATGAGCTCGACATCATGGGGATCTCGGGCGCAAGCCGGGCCGCTGCGAGCGCTGGCCTTGCGGTGCTCGACAGGGCTTTGCGGGCAATCCAGGTTAACCGCGCGGTGCATCTCGACAATTGGCTGCTCTCAACCAGTCTGCACGGCGATTGGGCTGGGAAAGAACTGACGGCATTGCGCGAGGAATTGACGACCGCTTATCCGGATCGCTTCATCATCATGCGTACGCTTGATGGTGTCACCTCGCCCGATCTTCTCGAAGCCGCCCGTGCGGATGGGTGGACCTTGCTCCCGGCGAGACAGGTTTGGATCACACAGGATATGGAGGCGCAGTGGAAGCGCCGCAGCCACGTCAAACGAGATCGCAGCGCACTGCGCAAATCGGGCCTGAGCGTAGAACTTGCAAGGGAGCTGAGCGGCGCGGATTGCGAGCGGATCGCGCAGCTTTATCACAGCCTCTATCATGGGCGGTATTCCGGCATGAACCCGCGCTACACCGCGCGTTTTGTTGAGCTCGCCGCGCGGCTAGGCGTGCTGCGGTTTCGCGTGGCCCGCAGCAATGATGGACGCATCATGGCGGCAAGCGGCATGCGCGTTGCAGGCAATATCGTGACCGTGCCGATGATCGCTTATGATATGGATCGCCCCCAGGAAGAGGCGCTTTATCGGATTGCGAGCTATCTCAGCGCGGACTATGCGCATGAGGAGGGCCTCATCCATCACGGTTCTTCCGGCGCGGGCACCTTCAAAAGCAACCGCGGCGCCAAAGGCGTGATCGAGTATATGGCGGTTTATGCCGGCCATCTGCCGAGCACGCGCCGCACAGGGCTCAGCGCCTTTGCGGCGGTTCTGGAGCGCACCATGGTGCCGACACTGAGGCGCCAAGGCTGGTAAAAAGGGAAGCTCAAAGCAAGCGGAGGTTAAGATGCAAAAGGCGTGGATTTTCGGCTGGCTCGCAATGGCGGCTGTGACAGGGGCTATGGGAGGTGCGACGGGCCTTGCGGCACAAGAGCGCGGAGCCATCCCAGAGTATCGCACTTTTGGCGCAGCCCCTAGTCAAGCGGATGCACAAGCGCTGGAGGAGCTTTTCGACGCTTATCGTTCAGCCTGGTCGCGCCAAGATGCACAAGCGCTAGCCGCACTGCACACGCCTGATACCGAGTGGACCAATGCCTTTGCCCGGATCATTCAGGGCTCCGATGCTCTTCAAGCCTTTCTTGGCAATCGCATGTTCCCAGGATTCCCGCGCCAAGTGTCTGAAGCTGAAGCGGAGAGCTTAACGCCAATTTCGCTGCGGTATGTCGGCGATGATGTGGCTGTGTGGCATATCTATGCAGAGAGCCGCCGCAATGGAGACCGTGACAATCCGCAAGAGGCTAGGCGCGTTCACTTCCATTTCGTGATTGAAAAGGGCGCAGATAATGCTTGGCGCATTGCACACACCGCGATCTTTGATGCTCGCCGTTAGCGAGTGCATAGAGATCCTCGCCGCTTACAAACGGGTCTAGCAGCATTGCCGCTTAGCTCGCCTCGAGCACCTTGTCTTCGTTGGCGCGTTGGATGACATAGGCCCGGATCGCTTCGACTTCGTCTTGCGACATTGACGGCGCAAAGCTCACCATGCCGTTGTCCTTCAAGATGCCATCATAGACGACCGCGCTCCATGCCTGCCGGTTGCCGAGCGCGCCCGAGCGGCGAAGGTCGGGGAGCTCAGTCGAGCCCACTGCTGCGGGCGCATGACACACCGCACAGTAGCGGGCGTATTTGGCTTTACCCAGAGCAATGGTCTCCATGCTCGCGCGGCTGGGCGGCGGATCGAGCGGGATCTTGGCGAGTTCGGGTTCCGGCGGCAGCTGTGCGCTCCCGCCAAGCTTGAACACCAACAGGCGCGAAATGTTGCGCACCGGGCCCTGATCGTTGATCAGATGGCCATCAGCGGTGATTGCATAGGCTCCGCCCCATCCAGCCAACACAGCCACATATTGCTCGCCATCAACCGTGTAGGTCATGGGCGGCGCCACCACGCCGGTCTGCGCGGCAAAGCTCCACAGCTTGTCTCCGGTCGCCGCGCTATATGCGGCAAATTCGCTGGAGGAATTGCCCTGGAAAACGAGATCGCCGCTCGCGAGCACACCGCCATTCCACGGGCCTGGAAATTCGACCGCCCAGCGCTCTTCCTGCTTCACCGGATCCCACGCGGTCAGCTTGCCTTTGACCGTGCCATAGACAGATTTGCGAAAGCCCAGATCAGGAGGCAGATCGCCCGCGCCCAGATCAAAGCCCACATTAAAGCCGCGCGCTCGGTCAGGCTTCCAGTCGGCTTCGGGCGCATACACCGTCGCCGCTTCGAAGGCCGGGATATAGACGAGCCCCTCGCCGGGGTGAAACGCCATGGGGTGCCAATTATGACCGCCCAGCGGCCCCGGCATCACCAAAGCAGGCTCGCCGGTTTTATCAACGCGGGCCTCTTCGTTGAAGATCGGGCGCCCGTTTTCATCGATGCCTTCGGCCCAGTTCTGCGGGATGTAGTCCTCAGCGGAGATGAACTCTCCGGTCGCGCGGTCGATCACGTAGAAGAAACCGTTTTTGGGCGCCTGCATCAGCACCTGGCGCTCTTCGCCATCGATTTCGATATCGGCAAGAATAATGTGCTGCGTCGCGGTGTAGTCCCAAGTCTCGCCCGGCGTCGTCTGATAGTGCCAGACATATTCGCCGGTATCAGGCCGG
>JBCBOW010000204.1:0-4380 GCA_039821045.1 Pseudomonadota bacterium | reverse complement strand
GGTGACCTTTGGCTCGCTTGTCCTTGCCGGGGTTCTCTTGGCCCTCGTGGTACCCAAACAATTCTTCCCCAGTTCGGACAGGCCCGAAGTGCTGGTCGAAGTGTATATGCCCAAGGGCACAGACATCGAAGCGACGCGCAAAGTTGTCGAGAAGATCGAGGCCGATCTGCGCACGCGCGAGGAACCGCGCTTTGTCGATAGCTATATCGGAGCGGGCGCGCCGCGCTTCTTCCTGTCGCTCAATCCGGAATTGCCCGATCCATCCTTTGCCAAGCTTGTGATCCTCACAGGCAGCGCGGCTGAGCGCGACGATCTTGTGGCTTTCGTGCGTGAGCGGGCGGAAAGCGGCGCATACCCGGCTGCGCGGGTCCGCCTGCAAACGCTGCTGTTCGGACCGCCTGTGCCCTATCCGGTGACTTTCCGCGTCGCGGGGCCTGATCTTGGTACTCTGCGCGAGCTTGCCGCTGAGGTTGATGCGATCATGCGCGCCGATCCGCGCACCAGGGATGTCAACTATGATTGGGGGGGGCGCGCTGCATCGCTTGAGCTCTCCTTTGATCAGACCCGCCTGCGTTTGCTCGGTCTTGATCCAGCCACTGTTGCGCAGCAGGTCAGCACATTGACCTCGGGCGTCACCGTAAGCCAGGCGCGGCTGGGCAATCGGACTGTCGATGTTGTCGTGCGCACGCCTCCTGCCACCGGGCAGGATTTGGGCACTTTGCGCGATCTGCCCATCCGTACGCCCGGTGGCGGGGTTGTGCCCTTGTCCGGGATCGCTGAGCTCAAGCCGATGATGCAGGAAGCGCTCATCGTGGGGCGCGATCGGCAGCCCACGATCACAGTGCGGGCAGACATTCAGGCGGGGCTTCAGCCGCCGGACGTGACCGCGGCCCTGTTGCCGAAGTTTGATGAATTCATCGAGACCCTGCCAAGCGGCTACACCTTTGAACCGGGCGGATCAGTCGAGGAATCGAGCAAGGCAAATGAGGCGCTTGCACCTTTGTTCCCGATCATGATCGCGCTGATGCTGGTGATCATTATGCTGCAAACGCGCTCTTTCATCCTCACCGGGCTTGTCTTTGCGACCGCGCCGCTGGGTATGATCGGAGCCGTGCCCGCGCTGTTGCTGACCGCATCGCCGTTTGGCTTTAACGCGATCCTGGGGCTTATCGGTTTGGCGGGCATCTTGATGCGCAACACGCTCATTCTGGTGGACCAGATCGAGATCGAGAAGAATGCCGGCGCCAATTCGCGTGACGCCGTGGTCGAGGCAACGGTTCGCCGCGCGCGGCCTGTGATCTTGACTGCACTCGCAGCGATTCTCGCTTTCTCTCCGTTGACGCTTTCAAGCTTCTGGGGGCCCTTGGCCGTGGTGCTGATCGGCGGCACCATCGTGGGGACCGCGCTCACGCTGTTTTTCCTGCCGGCTCTTTATGCGCTGATGGTCGGGGTTGATGATGAGGACAGCGCGCCGCAAACGCCAAGAACGGATGGCGCCGCGCCTGACGCTATTCCGGACGCATCCATCGTGCCGCCCGGCGCTCAGCCCGCGACGTAATTTCCTGTAAATTGGTCCGTGCCGGCTGGTCAGACGCTCTCGTCAGTGGCACTTTGCAGGAGTGCTACTTTCAGGAGGGTCGCGAATGATTGTGCGGATCGCGGTAAGCCTTGCGGCTTTTTTCGCTGTGCTGGATACCCCGGCGCGCGCGCAAGAGGCGCCGCCTGTGACCTATACGGTTGCGCAGGGAGACACGCTTTACGGCATTGCCCAGCGCTATCTTGTAAACGAGCAATCCGCGTGGCGTTTGCGCGATATCAATCGTGTGCGAAACCCTCGCGCAATTCCCATCGGCACGCGTCTGACTATCCCGCGCGAGCTTTTGCGCTTTGTTGATGTGACGCTCAATGTCGCGGCATTCTCTGGGCCTGTTGATATAGCAGGCGCACCCCCGCAAGTCGGATCCACCCTTCAAGAGGGCCAGGTCATCACAACCGGCGCCAATGGTTTTGTGACCTTCCGCGGCAGTTTCGGCGGTCGCATATCAGTGCCCTCCAATTCTCGCGCTCGGCTCATCCGCGCGCGTCGCTATGTGCTGGGCGAGAGCCTGGATGTTGATTTCGCGGTTGAAAGCGGGCGCGGATCGGCAAGCTCGCCCACTTTGGACGATGATGACGCGCTGCGCATGCGCACGCCGGGCGCCGTGACAGCGGTGCGCGGCACGGGCTTTCGCGTGGCGTTTGATCCGCAAAGCGAACGCAGCATCACCGAAGTGGTCGAAGGCGAAGTTGCATTTGCTGCCGGGGAAGAAGAGATCGCCGCATCAGCTGGCTTCGGGGTCGCCGCGACGCCCGCCGGTCTTGCCGAGCTTGAGCCCTTGTTGCCTGCGCCCGACCTGGTCGAGCCCGGGGCTATCCAAACCGATGAACAGATTGTTTTCGAGTTGCGCCCTGAAACAAGCGCGGCGCGCCATCGTTTTCAGGTCGCGCGCGATGCAGGCTTCCTCGATATCATCAGCGAACAGATCATCGAAGGGAGCGAGGCCGCCTTCGATCCGCTCGGAAACGGTCGCTACTTTGTGCGCGCCCGCGCCATTTCCGAAAGCGGCATCGAGGGCTTGTCTGAAGCCTACTCCTTCCGCCGCAAGCGCCTGGGCGTCGCCGCGGACGCTGGCGCGTCTGACCTGATCGAGGGCTTCGTGTTCCAATGGTTGCCTGAGGGTGGCGACAATGTGACCTTCGCATTCCAGCTGTGGCCCGGTGAGGATCGCTCTACAATGCTCATCGATGAGACCGGGCTGGAGACCACCGCGGTGGTTTTGACCGATCTTGCCGCGGGCGTTTATCAGTGGCGGGTCGCGGTGATCGAAGCGGAAGAGGAAGGGCTGTTGAAGGTTTGGGGACCAACGCAGCGCCTGACAGTTTCTGATGAGTGAGCGCCCTTAGCGGCCCTGCGTTAGCCACATGAACCCGGCGCGTTTGATGTTTGAATGGGCAGCGCTTCTCGCGCTCGCCATTTTCGGCACGCTCTACGCTCAGAGCGAGAGCTGGACGGGGCGGCTCGATAATCAGATCCTTGATACCGCCGCTTCGATCGCGCGACCGCCCGTCTCAGACGAGATCGTTATAGTTGCAATCGACGATGCGAGCATGGCCGAGATCGGCGCCTGGCCATGGTCGCGCGCGATCCATGGTGCTCTGGTGGATGAGCTGACCGAGCAAGGCGCGCGGCTTATCGTGCTCGATATTCTCTTTCTTGATCCGATGGATGAGGCGGGCGATGCTGCTTTGGCAGAGGCGATGACGGCCAGCGGACGTGTGCTCTTGCCGCATTCCTTCACCGCCCGGCCCAATGCGGTGACCGGGATCGATCCGCTGATGCCGATCCCCATCCTTCAGTCCGCTGCAGCAGGTGTGGGCCATGTGGTCGCAGAGCCTGATAGCGATGGTGTGTTGCGCCGCTTTGATCTTATCCTGGAAACCGATCTCGGACGCTTCCCGCATGTCGCGATGCGCGCGCTGGATGCGCTGGAGATCAGCCCGCCGAAAGACGCCCAGGCGTTGATCGGCTTTCATAGTGAGGCGGATTTCACGCGTATTTCTGCCGCTGAAGTGCTGGCCGGGGCCACGCTTCCCAATGCTCTTAACAACAAACTCGTGCTTGTCGGCGCCACCGCTCAGGGGATGGGCGATCGCTATTCGGTGGCAACCGGATCGGTTGATCTGATGACCGGGATCGGCTCGCAGGCCAATCTTCTCAATTCCTTGTTGAGCAAGGCTTTGATCACGCCGGTGAGCCTTTTCTGGCAGGGCGCGGTGGCTGCGATTGTTCTGTTTGCGCTCTTTATCGCCTTTTGGAACCTGCATCCGCGCTATGTGCTGGTGTGTGCGGGCGCGCTGATCCTTGCGTTGTTTGTCGGCTCGCTTGCTGCGCTTGGCGCTGCTCGTGTGTGGTTCCCTCCCGCTGCGCCGATAGCGGCTGTGTTGCTTGCCTATCCGCTGTGGAGCTGGCGGCGATTGAGCCATGTCAGCCGCTATCTCGATCGCGAGGCGCGCCGGCTCATGGCAAAGGATCGTTTGCCGCAAGAAACCTCAGGCCTCGATTATGTGACAGCCCAGATCGAGCAATTGCGCAGTCTCATCCGCACCGTTCGCGGCTCCCTGCGGTTCCTGCGCGAAGTGATCGAAGCGGCGCCCGATGCGATTTTGGTGCTCGATCGCCGGGGGGGTGTGCATATGATGAATGAGCGCGCAGCTGAGCTGTTTCCCGATTGGGACACGCTTGACCATCCGCCTTTAGATCGGCTTCTCGCGCGCTCACAGGCGCGTCAAAACGAGGATGGCACCGAACTCACCAGCCATGATGGGCGCACCTTCCTCATT
>JBCBOW010000203.1:0-4409 GCA_039821045.1 Pseudomonadota bacterium | reverse complement strand
CGCGGAAGGCCTGTTTGAATGCACGCGGGCCGATGCCCTGATGATGATGCGATCAAGCGCTTCTGCGACACGCGAGGGCGCGCAAGTGATCGAAGTTGTGCTGCGGCCGCTGGCTAAAGCGCAGCCGGCAACCCGCTCGCATGCTCCTTCTCCCCACCCCGCATCCCCTCAGGAGGCCGCCGCATGACCGAGCTGCTCATTCATTCCATGTCCGAGTTTTCCTCGATCATCATGCCATGCCTTGATGAGGCGAAGGTCTTCAATGTGACCGAAATTGGTAGCGAGTTTGGCGGCATGTCCCGCGTGCTCGCGGATCGCTGCAAGGAAAAGGGCGGGGTGCTCACTTGCATTGATCCTGAACCAGCATCGGGCTTTGCCGACTGGGCGGCGAGCGAAGCGCATGTGCACCACATCCCCCAATCGAGCCTCGATGCGCTGCCGTCTGCGCCGAGCTGCGATGCCTGGTTTGTCGATGGCGATCACAATTATTACACTGTCTATCACGAGCTCAAAGCGATCGATGCGATCCAAAAAGCCGCGAAGCGACCTTTGCTCGCGTTTTTGCACGATGTCTCATGGCCGTGCGCCCGCCGCGACTTTTATTATGCGCCCGAACGCATTCCGCGCGAATGGCGCCACCTGCACAGTTTTGATCACGGGGTCCGGCTTGAATGCGACGAGGCCCTCGATGGGCGCGGGCTTCGTGGCATGGGGAACTTTGCGGTGGCGCTGAAATCGGGCGGCGCGCGCAATGGCGTGCTCACAGCAATTGAGGATTTCCTCAAGGACGCTGATACCGATGCGCGCCCGCTCTACTATGTCCATGTGCCCGCTGTTCTGGGTCTCGGCATCATCTTCGATGCGAGCGCCAGCTGGTCAGGTGCGCTCGCTGAGTTCCTGCTCCCCTATCACGCAAACCCGCTGATCGCGCGGCTCGAGGAAAACCGCCTGCGCAATTATCTCGAAGTGATCGATTGGCAGGATCGCGGGTCCTGATCCGTCAAATTCGCGAGTGTGCCCTCAATTCAATGCGAGCGCTGTGCGCGAAACACGCCTCAGACGCGAAAACCCGGAGCCCAAAGACCCCGGGTTTCCCTACCGCCCCCGAGGGGAGCTTGATGGTGACGTATCGATTAACGCAGGAGCGAGAGGACGTTCTGCTGCGACTGGTTGGACTGAGCCAGCATCGCGGTTGAAGCCTGGCCGAGGATCTGCGCTTTAGCGAGCGCGGTCGATTCCGAGGCAAAGTCCGTGTCCTGGATGCGCGAACGTGCGTCTGCCAGGTTCGTCGAAGTGGTGGTCAGGTTGTTGATCGCGCTTTCGAGGCGGTTCTGACCGGCACCCAGTGACGAACGCGCCGTGTTCACTTCGTCAAGCGCAGTGTCGACGTTCGTGACCGTGGTCGCAGCAGCGGTGGCCGACGAAACGTCGAGCGCAGCGGTGTCGATGTTGCCGCCGTCGATCGCGGTGCTGGTGATGTCGATGCTGCGGCCCGCGTCGATCTGGATCGAAACGGTCACGTCCGTGCCGCTCGTCGTGCTGAAGAGCGAGACGCCGTTGAACTCGGTGTTGCTCAGGATGTCATCGATCTGGCCCACGAGTTCGGTGACTTCGGTGTTGAGGAAGCCGCGGTCCGTCGTATCGAGCGTGCCGTTTTGCGACTGGATGGCCAGCTCGCGAACACGCTGGAGCATGTTGGTGACTTCCTGCAGGCCGCCTTCGGCCGTCTGAGCAAGCGCAATACCGTCGCTTGCGTTACGGATGCCTTGGTTAAGGGCGCGGATGTCAGAGGTGAAACCCGTTGCAATGGAAAGGCCGGCGGCATCGTCAGCGGCGCTGTTGATACGGTTGCCGGTGGCAAGGCGCTCGGTCGCATCGCCGAGCATTTTGTTTGCCTGCATTGATGCGCTTTGAGCGCGCAGAGCAGAAACATTGGTGTTGATTACGGACATTCTTCAAACTCCCCAAGTGGTCGTGTCAGGTTGGTCAGTGCAGCGTTCGGGATTGAGTGGCTGCTGAGGCTAAGAGCGACCCGCGCGCCAAATGTTTAAGGGCCCGCATTCGCCACGATCATTTTTTGCTGGCTCACCGCGCTGGTTTGGTGAGGCAGCAAAGTCCCCAAGAGTCCGCCGCGACTACGCAGCTCTACGAAGGCTTAAATTTGCGACATTTTGGACGGGCACACGGCAAATGGTTGCCACACACGGGGCACGCCGCGGTTAATCGCCCGGCGCGCCATTACGAAACGAACTTAAGGCCAGCTTTATGCCCAGCAGAGCTCCGATGGCACCTCAGCCTTCAAACCAACCGCCCGCGCGCGCTGATCGCGCGATCGAACCCACCGCTAGCTCGGTGGCGAAGCGCTCTTTGATCCAGCGCCACGAGGCCCTGCTGGACCCGGTTTTGCCTTTGCTCGGCAAGAATTGGCAGCGCGCGAGGCTTTCGTTTGGGGAACACGGCAGATTTGCTCATCCGCCCGGCTGCCATCCGGAAGAGCGCATGGAAATTGAGCTCAATCACAGCGAGGTCCCCGCTCTTAGTGCGCTCGGAGCCTCGCGCGTCTCCTTGAGCTATAACGCTGCGAGCCTTGAGCCAGCGCGCGCCGCGTTGACCGCGATTGCAGCGCAAGGCGGTTGGCCGATTGCGAAGGATGATCGCAGCCTTGCCCTCTTAACGCTCGCAGAGCGCATTGCCGGGAGCGAGATCCCCGTTCTCCTCGAAGGACCCACGGGAACCGGCAAAGAGGTCTTGGCGCGTTTCGTTCATCGCCGCTCGCCGCGCAGCGAGGGCGCCTTTGTGGCCGTTAACTGCGCAGCGATGCCTGAAGCGATGCTTGAAGGCATGCTGTTTGGCCATCGCAAGGGCGCATTTACTGGCGCGGGCGAAGCGCGCGAGGGGCTGTTCAAAGCGGCCGATGGCGGCACGCTATTGCTCGATGAAATCGGAGAGCTTCCGCTGCCGCTGCAAGCCAAGCTGCTGCGCGCCCTGCAAGAAGGCGAGGTTTTGCCGCTGGGTGCGACCAAGCCGGTGCATGTCGATGTGCGGGTGATCGCCTGCACCAACCGCACCCTTGCAGCCGAAGTCGAAGCCGGTCGTTTCCGCGAAGACCTGCTTTATCGCTTGAACGTGTTTCCGCTCGAAATTGCAGCCTTGCGCGATCGGCCCGGCGATATCGCTCCGCTGGCATTTGGCATGCTGCTGCGCCACATTGCTCGCAGCCAGATGCAAGCGCCCGGGCGCGGCCCGACGTGGCTTTCAGGCCAGGCGCTGGCGCTGCTCCAGGGTCACATCTGGCCCGGCAACGTGCGCGAGCTTGAAAATGTGATCCGCCGCGCGATCCTCTTGGCGGGCGATGAGCCACGCATCGGCTCTGAGCACATTATCTTTGATCAGCCCGTGCGCAGCATCGCGAACTCAGCTTCGGCACCGCCCGCAAGCGGGGCCAGCGGCAACGAAGGCGCTTCGCTTTCGGATATCGCGTTTCAATCGGAAGCGCAGGCGATCCTTACCGCGCTTGATGCAAACGGAGGGCACCGGGCGCGCACCGCGCGCAGCCTCGGCATCTCAGAGCGGACCTTGCGCTACCGTTTGGCCTCTATGCGCGAATCCGGCCTGATTGCTGAGCGCAGTGCTTTTGCGGGAGGCGAAGCATGAGCGCGCTCAATGAAGTGCTCGCGATGCGGCAGGATTTGCTCGCGCGCAGCCAGGCCCTGCGAGACATCCGGGCCGCCTCACAAAGCCGAGAGCTGCTTCCAGGTGGCCCAACTGCAACGGGCACACCGGGCATCGACTTTGCGGGCACCTTGTCCAATGCGATCAAACAGGTGAACGCCGTGCAAAAGCGATCAGGCGACCTGCAAGCGGGATATGAGCGCGGCGAGGTGACTGACATCGCTCAGGTTATGCTGGCGCGCCAGGAGGCGGGCATCGCGTTCGAGGCGACGCTGCAAGTGCGCAACAAGCTGCTTAATGCCTATCAAGAAATCATGCGGATGGGGGCATAACAGGTGGCTGATGCAACCATGCCTGTGCCTGCGCAGCCGACCTTGACGCAAGTCGGGGGCGGTGCGGCGAGCGCTGGCTCACAAGGCGAAGATTGGCGCGCGCGGCTCGCTGATCTTGCGAACCAGCCCGCTTTCAAGCGCGCCTTGCCCGCGCTCATTGGCGTTGGCGCCTTGGCGATCGTCGCGCTCGTCTATCTTGCCATCGCGCAGGGGCCACAGCGCATTTTGTACGCCGGCCTTTCCGATGGCGAACGCGCCAAAGTGGTCGAAGCGCTGGAGACAGGCGGGATCGGCTACACAATCGATAATTCCACCGGCGCCATCACGGTGTCGGAAAGCGATGTCTACCGCGCGCCCTGTGGCGCGGCCAGCCCAGCATCGCTCGCGACCAACATGCGCGCGCGG
>JBCBOW010000202.1:0-4410 GCA_039821045.1 Pseudomonadota bacterium | reverse complement strand
TGGTCAGGTTTCCGTTAATGTTGGAAGGGCCTTCGCTGAATAGCATCGTCGCAGAACCCGTCCCGCTTGATCCGCAGCGCCCGCGCGCCCACATGCTGCGCCATGCTTGATGATCTTGAAGACGTGCGGCGCGATCTGCGAGACCGCCTCATCCGCGCCGCGCGTGATCGTAAGAGCCCGATGCACACGCCTGCGGTGATCACGAGCGATGTTGATGCACGCACGATGGTGCTGCGCGCGTTCGATACCGAGGCTTGGACCTTGCGCTTTCACACGGATACGCGCGCGCCCAAAGTCGCGCCCATTGAATCGGACCCGCGCATGGCGGTGTTGTTCTATGACAAGGGAGCCAAGATCCAGATCCGTGCGCGCGCTACCGGCGCGATCCTGCGCGATGCTGAGATCACAGAGACGTCTTGGGCGGCGGGCTCAAACTTCGCCCGGCGATGCTACATGGGCGATGGGCCGGGCGCAGCGTCTGACATTCCCACCTCAGGATTGCCGCCTGAATTGGAGGGCGTTGAGCCAAGTGATGAACAGCTCGTCCCTGCGCGAGAGAACTTCGCGGTGCTGATGGTCGACCTTATCGAATTGGACTGGCTCTACCTCGCCCACACCGGTCATGTGCGCGCGCGCTTCGATCGTGATGCGCAAGGCTTGTGGCAGGGGCGCTGGGTCTCGCCTTAGGCCAATGTCGTCAAGCGGCGGAGGCGACCGGGACGTCGCTCGATTGCTCCGGGGGAGGCAACAAGATGACCTCGTCAGCGATCCGCGCTTCAACGATCTGGCCTTGCCCGCGCGCCTGAGCTTTGCGCAGCGCTCCATCAGCGCGCGCCCGCCACGCGCCATAGCTCTCGCCGGGTCGCCTCTCAGCGACGCCAAAACTCGCGGTCAGATGGATGTTGTCGCTAACCCCATCGATACGCGCACGCGCAAGCTCCCGGCGCAAGCGCTGCGCAATGCTTCGCGCTTCGCTCTCATCGCTATCGCGGATCAGAATGGAGAAGCCATCGCCAGCAAGTGTTGTGACTTCATCGCAGGCAGCGCGCCCGCTGGCCTGCCCGGTACGAACGCCGCGACGCAGCACGCCTGAAAGCTGGCGGATCGCCGCTGTGCGTGCGTCTGGTCCCCAAAGCTGCTGCACAGTGCTGAGATGATCAATCTTGGCGCGAAGGATGGTTTCGGAACGGACACGTTGGAGCTCAATCGCAGGGATAAACGCACTTATGCTAGGCAAAGCCGCGTCATTCGGTGCCTGAGCGCCCGCGCGGATCCTATCGGCGAGGGGGCCGCTTTGCCGGCGCTCGGCATCGCGCCTATCCAAGGCGCGCCGCAAACGCTCAACCAACTGCCCGCCAAGTTTCACTCCAACCGCCCCAAGGATCGTAGCGCACAGCATAAGCCCGACCAGGATGTTGATATCGAGTGAGATGGTGATGCCCGTTTCCACCGTGTGCTTGCCCCCAGAATGCGCTCAGCGCGAAGTGCTTAAAGCGATTACTCGGTAGGATTACGCACCCGTGGTTAAAGCTGCGTAAAGCCTATTTTGAGCGCAACTCACAATGCGATGTGTGGGGCGGGTTGTGCGGCCTATGCCCTCTAAGGATCAGAGCTGGCCCTCACAGCTTCTCAAGCAGCGCCAGCAATTGCCTGCGCTCGGGTTCGGAAAGAGGAGCGAGCACATCGTCCAAGACATCGGTGAGCGAATGTTTGATGGTCTCGACAAACTTTGCGCCGCTACTTGTCAGGCTCAAAAGCGAGCTGCGCTTGTCGCTTCCATGCGCGCTGCGCTCGATCAGCCCGTGCCGCTCAAGAACGCTGATGGTGCGGCTGAGCTGCGCCTTGTCGCGGGCCATCATATCGGCAACCCGCTGCATGGTCACAGGCTCAAGATCGGCGATTGTCAGCAGGATCATGCCGCCGATCGGACCAATGCGATCAGGATCAAATCGCGGCGCGCGCGCAGTGATCCCCGCATTCATGCGCCGCATCAGCCGGTCGATCTGATAGGCCAGCTCATAAGGATCATCGGTCGGCATCTATTTAGTTGACTCTATCAACGATATTCATAATCTCGTGTCCACAGGGCTGAAGCGGATCGTTCACGCCTGGGAGCCGAAGCCTGCTTAAGCGTCTAAGGGAGTATAGCGTGTCGCAAAGTCAATCCATGGCGCTCAAGGTTGCTGCTGTCTTGTGGGTGATCTGGGGGCTTGTCCATGTCTTGGCCGGAGTGATCATCATTGGCGCTGAAGATGCTGCGGCCGCGGTGCAGGCGGTGGCTGATGCGGTGCCGCCAGAAGACCTCGCCTTTGAAGCGCATCCGGCGGCCAAGGCGCTCTATGCGCAGCACGGCTGGAATTTGGGATGGGTGGGCGTGACCACGATTGTGTGCGCGTGGTTTCTTTGGCGCGGACCGAACAGTGCAAGCTGGCGAACGGCAGCTTGGGTCGCAGCACTGACCGGAGGCCTCGCCGATGTCGGCTATTTCGTGTTCATGGATCTCGGCGGATACGTGAACTTCATCCCCGGCGGCCTGATGACCTATGTTTCGGCCTCCGCGATAGTGCTCAGCGGGTGGGTGTGGTTTGGGACACGCGGGTCATCGAACTAACCCTGTTCCTGAGTTCGCACTCTCTCGGCGTCTCACCCTACAGTGGCTTGACCAGCCCCCCCACGACCGCATTGACGGCTGCTGACACTCTGTCGTTCACGCCCATCTTTTCGAAGATCCTGCGAGTATAGGTATCAACGGAGCTGCGCTGAATACCCAGGATCGTCGCAATATCTCGGCTGGATTTGCCCTTCGCGATCCAGCTCAACACCTCGTTTTCGCGTTCTGACAGTTCGACGTCCCTTTGCTTACCCTGGAAGTGACGTATCATCCGGTTGTGGTGAGCGGCTGCTGCACCTTCTAGAAATTGCAGCTTTTGCTTCCACGATCGCTCGATTGTTTCGGGAAAGCCAAACGAGATGACCCCGTTGACATCGTAGGGGCCAAACACTGGGATCATGTACTGATCGACCACGCCAAGCTTATTGGCCTCGCCCATGATTTGGTCGGTAAGCTCCGGCTCTTCCGCCGCAAAGGCGGGAAGAAAATTCGACACCACCAGAGGCTTGCCGCGATCTATGATGAATTCATGGCAGCGATTCAACACCTCAGCGTGTTCTTCGGGCAATGAGTGCCGGGAAAACAGCCTGTCGTTTTCAAAGTAGAGATGCGGGAGGGTCGAACTGAATCTCGAAAAACGCATCGAGTAATGATAAGTAATTGAAACGACGCCTTGTGCTTTGCATGTCGCGATAAGCCACCTCGTTAGGGCGATCGGCCCCAATCGCATTTCTGTCGTTTTTTCTTGGTCTGGTTCGACTTGCAAGGACGGCTGATTTTGCATTTTACCCACCTAACACGGCCCGACGCTCTTCAATTCCCCAACGAGAGATAATTACACGATAATACGGTTATGTAAAATAAAATTTCGTAAACTCGACTTTTACGACTAGGCAATAGGTCTGTCACGAAACTACGTGACATGACGTTTCGACACATGACGGTAAGGTTATAGCGTAGGACGGGAGAACCGCACTATAAATGAGTCTGGGAGATTAACTCGTGCAGGTCCTTCAGGTGGAGCAAAAAAATTCAGCAGGTTTCGATATATTCAGGGCATACAATCTAGCGATATCGAGAATTACCAACCATACCTGCAGCTTAAAGCCGGATGCGTCGATTTTGATCGAGCTGTATTGTGCTGAGAAACAGGGGAAAGTACTCACAGTATCGACCGTCGGGTTAACAGTCGGCGTTCCGCAGGCGACGGCGCTGCGCTATTTGAAACTGCTCGAAGAGCGTGGCTGGATTACCCGCAGCCGGCATCGATCGGATCAGCGCGTCGTATATGTGCGGATCGCACCTATGGTGTATAACGCGTTCGACTCAATCTTTGATAATCAGGCTTTTACCGCGTCAGCTTCTTATACGCCAGCCTTGTAGGCCGATCCGCCGCGTCGCCCAGGCGCCGCCGCTTGTCTTCCTCATACGCCTCGAAGTTGCCTTCGAACCATTCGACGTGGCTGTTCCCCTCAAACGCCAGAATGTGCGTCGCGAGGCGGTCGAGGAAGAAGCGATCGTGCGAGATGACCACGGCGCAGCCGGCGAAGTTCTCGATCGCGTCTTCCAAAGCGCCCAGCGTCTCGACGTCGAGGTCATTGGTCGGCTCGTCGAGCAGCAGCACGTTGCCGCCTTGCTTGAGCATCTTGGCCATGTGCACGCGGTTGCGTTCACCGCCCGAGAGCTTGCCGACATTCTTCTGCTGGTCCGCGCCTTTGAAGTTGAACGCGCCCACATAGGCCCTTGTCGAAGTGTCGTGGCCGTTGACCGTCATGTAATCGAGCCCGTCGGAGATTTCC
>JBCBOW010000201.1:0-4426 GCA_039821045.1 Pseudomonadota bacterium | reverse complement strand
TCCAGCAATGCGTGCTAAGTCTCATCCGCTAGGCGCGGGTCGGCCTTGCGTCAACCTAGGCGCGCGGCGCTCGATGCGTTAGAGCGCTCTCCAGCACCATTCCATCCACAAGAAAACGAAATTTCCCGCCATGATCAGAGACGACATCAAAGCCGCCACCGTCACCGCGATGAAAGCCAAGGAAAAGGAGCGCACAGCAACGTTGCGCCAGATCTCGGCAAAGATCAAAGATCGCGACATCGAAGAGCGCACCAGCAGCAAGGAGATCGACGATGATGCTCTGGTGACATCAGTGTTGCAGAAAATGGCCAAGCAGCGGCGCGAATCGATCCAGATGTACCAAGAAGGCGGGCGCGCAGAGCTGGCGGCAAACGAAGAGGCCGAGCTTGCGGTGATCGAGGAATTTCTCCCGCAGATGATGAGCGAAGAGGAAACCCGCGCCGCGATTGACGCGATCAAGGCCGAGCTTGGCGCATCATCCATGCAGGATATGGGCAAAGTCATGGGCGAGCTCAAAGCCCGCCACGGCGCGGTGCTCGATGGAAAACTGGCGAGCGGACTGGTGAAAGCGGCGCTGAGCTAAGCCTCCCTCCCCCATTTGTTCCACAGCCCGGGTTGAACCGCGAGGCAATCCGGCACACTTTGCCAAGCATGACGATTACCCCGCAATTCAAAGACGAGCTGCGCTCGCGCATCACGCTTTCGAGCGTGATCATGCGCACCGAAAAGCTCACGCGTGCGGGGCGCGAGTGGAAGGCGTGTTGCCCGTTTCACCACGAGACGACGCCGAGCTTCTATGTCAATGATGAAAAGCAGTTTTACCATTGCTTTGGCTGCGGGGCGCATGGCGATGTGATCAGCTGGATGATCGAGCAGCGCGGGCTGTCTTTCATGGATGCGATCAAACAGCTGGCGGAAGAAGCAGGGATGGAGGTGCCCAAGCCTGATCCGGTGGCGGCCAAGAAAGCAGAGAAGCGCGCGGAGTTGGTCGATGTGACAAGTGCCGCGCAGGAATGGCTCGTCGGCAATCTGCATGGGCCCGGCGGGCGCAAAGCGCTCGAATATCTTGAGCAGCGCGGATTTACCCCGGAGACAATTCGCGAGTTTGGCTTTGGCTACGCGCCCGAGGATAAGCAGGCCCTATCGCGAGCCCTGACCAAGTTCGAACCCAAGATGCTGGCCGAGAGCGGTATGCGGATCGTGACAGATGATGGTTCGGCCTATGATCGGTTTCGAGGCCGGGTCATGCTCCCGATCCAGGATGCGCGCGGGCGAGTGATCGCCTTTGGTGGGCGCATTCTGGAAAAGCGCGAAGGCGTCGCGAAATATCTCAATTCGCCGGATACCCCGCTCTTCGACAAGGGCCGCACGCTCTACAACCAACACCGCGCCGCCCCTGCCTCGCGCCAGTCGGGCCGGATTATCGTGGTCGAGGGCTATATGGATGTCGTCGCGCTGGCGCAGGCGGGCATCCATGACGCCGTCGCCCCGCTGGGCACCGCGCTGACCGAGGCACAGCTTGAGATGCTGTGGCGGATGGTTGAGGTGCCGGTGCTGTGTTTTGACGGCGACAGCGCCGGCCAGCGCGCTGCTATGCGAGCAATCAAGCGTGCGCTGCCTTTGCTTGGGCCCATGCGCTCGCTTTCAATCGTGCGGCTGCCCACCGGGCTCGACCCAGATGATCTCATCAAGGAGCGCGGGCCGCAGGCGATGGAAGAGCTCCTCACTAGGCCTGGAAGCCTGCTTGATACGCTGTGGGAATTCGAGCGCGACGCACAGCCGCTGACAAGCCCGGAAGCCAAGGCCGGTCTCAAAGCGCGGCTGATGGAGCATGTCGATACGATCCAGGAGAGCGATGTGCGCGCGCTCTACCGGCGCGAATTGCTCGATCGGTTTTCCGCCTTTGCCTATCCCCCTCGTCCGCCGCGCGCGCGGTCCAATACTTCCTGGCGCGCTGGCGACGCAGCCCCACAGCGCCTCACACCTGCAGCCCGCGCAGCGCTGCAAAACGTCGCATCAGGCGCTTCTCAGCGCGGGCTCTTGGGCGCTGTGATTGCCGGGCTCATCCGCCACCCAGGCGAAATTGAACGTCATGCCGAAGCACTCACCAGCCTTGCTCGGCTTGACCAATCCGCATCACTCGCAATTGAATCGCTGATAGACTTGTCCGAAACGCTTGATTCGCCCGATCAAAGCGCCATATGCACCACGAGCGGCATTCCTGCCCCACCGGACGACTTGCGATACGCTTTCCTCAGAGAAGGCACTCCCCCCGGTGATGCGCGCGAGGAATTGGCCGAAGCTGTGTCGTTGTTGGCCGAAAAGCCTGCCATTAAGGCTGCGCTTGAAGCTACCGTGCGCCGTTTTGATAGCGATCCGGAGGGATCGTTTGCAGAGCAGGCAAGGCTGCGCACACGGCTCTCGCAAATTGAAGAGCGGCTGAAGGAATTCGGGCGCAAAAAGGCCGGATCAGCGGCAATCAAGGGTGAAGCAGCGTAAGCGGGCTTCGTGGGAACGACATAAAGTCAAGGCTTGCAGCGCGTGGCAAAGGTCTTGGCGAAAACGGAATTGACAGGGTTTCATGGCTTCGACTGCTAAGACGCAAGAAAAAGAAGACGCACCGCTCATTGATTTGAACGAAGCGTCGATCAAAAAGCTGATGAGCAAAGCGAAAAAGCGCGGCTACATCACCTATGACGAACTGAACGAGGCGTTGCCGTCTGGTGAGATGAGCCCGGATCAGATTGAAGATATTCAGACCGCGCTTTCAGAAATGGGCGTCCAGATCGTCGAGAATGACGAGGAGGCTGAGGCCGAAGCCGAAGCGGAAGCTGAAGTCGAGGAAATGTCAGTCGGCGAAGACGAAGCCGAAGAAAAGACGACCGCCAAGAAAGATCCCAAAGCAGCCGCAGCCAAGAAAACCGGGACCGGTGAGCGCACCGATGATCCGGTGCGCATGTATCTGCGCGAGATGGGCGCGGTCGAGCTGCTGAGCCGCGAAGGCGAGATTGCCATCGCCAAGCGCATCGAAGCAGGCCGAGACATGATGATCATGGGCCTGTGCGAAAGCCCGATCACTTTCCATGCCATCATCCAGTGGTCCGAGGCGCTGAACGCTGAAGACATGCAACTGCGCGAAATTCTCGATCTTGACGCGATGCTCTCTAAGGAGCCGCCGCCTGACAAGATGGAGGAAGAGAACGAGGAAGACGACGGAACCATCTCCGAGGAAACCGCCGGCCCCACGATCCGCGAAGACGATGAGGTCGAAGACCACAAGGAAGAAGGCGAGGACGAAGACGGCGAAGGCGAAGGCTCCAAGCGCGAAGACGATGAGGAAGAGGACAACACCCTCAGCCTTGCGCAGATGGAAGCAGCGCTCAAGCCTGACGCAATCGAGCGCTTTGCTCGGATCACCAAGCTCTTCAAAACCTTCGAAAAGCTGCAGGCAGAGCGCGTCGATACACTCGCTGCGGGCGGCGATTTTCCGAAAGCGAAAGAGAAGAAATACGAGAGACTTGGCGAAGAGCTCACCGCCGAAGTGGTATCGATGCAATTCCACGCGACCAAGATCGAATTCCTGGTCGACAATCTCTACGCCTTCAATCGCCGCCTGACCGCTCTGGGTGGCCAGATGCTGCGCCTTGCCGAACGCCACAAGATCAAGCGCATCGATTTCCTCAAGAGCTATGTTGGCAATGAGCTGGACGACAGCTGGATCGCCGCCAACGCCAAGAAGGACAAGAAGTGGGCCGCCTTTGCTGACAAAGAGGCCGCGGCGATCGAGCGCATCCGCACCGAGATCACAGATATTGCCGCGCAGACCGGCATGGCGCTCCCCGAATTCCGCCGCATCGTCAACATGGTGCAGAAAGGCGAGCGTGAAGCACGCATTGCCAAGAAGGAAATGGTCGAGGCGAACCTGCGCCTCGTGATCTCGATTGCGAAGAAATACACCAACCGCGGCCTGCAATTCCTTGATCTCATTCAGGAAGGCAATATCGGCCTGATGAAGGCGGTCGATAAGTTCGAATATCGCCGCGGCTACAAATTCAGTACCTATGCAACCTGGTGGATCCGTCAGGCGATCACCCGCTCGATCGCGGACCAAGCGCGCACGATCCGTATTCCGGTTCACATGATCGAGACGATCAACAAGCTGGTGCGCACCTCGCGCCAATTCTTGCACGAGGAGGGCCGCGAGCCCACGCCTGAAGAAATGGCCGCGCGTCTCTCGATGCCTTTGGAGAAGGTTCGCAAGGTGATGAAGATCGCCAAGGAGCCGATCAGCCTCGAGACCCCCATCGGGGATGAGGAAGACTCGCATCTGGGCGATTTCATCGAAGACAAGAACGCGATCATCCCTGTTGATGCCGCGATCCAGGCGAACCTCAAGGAAACGGTCACCCGCGTGCTCGCCAGCCTC
>JBCBOW010000200.1:0-4440 GCA_039821045.1 Pseudomonadota bacterium | reverse complement strand
ATCACGCGCGCGGCAAGCTGAGCTCCACCAGCAATCCGCCCAAATCCTCGCTCGTCGCTAATGACACATCGCCGCCGTATATCTCGGCAACATCGCGCACGATAGCGAGGCCCAGCCCCGTGCCGGGTTTGCCGGTATCAAGCCGCGCACCGCGATCAAATATGCGGCTGCGCTCGGCCTCCGGAATGCCGGTCCCATCATCCTCGATCCACACCAGGCATTGCTCCGCCTCTGGATCTGCATCGACGGTCACAAACACGCTGCCGCCGCCATATTTTGCCGCATTTTCAATGAGGTTGCCGAGGATTTCGTCCAAGTCCTGACGCTCGATCGCAACTTCGGCATCCTTGCTGCCGGCGATATCCAGCCGACCGCTGGGGTAAAGCCTCTCGACCGCCCTGCGAACCGCTTCGGCGCTGGCTCTGACATTCGTGCGCGCATGGCCCACGGCGCGTCTTCCCACAGCCCGCGCGCGCGCCAAGTGGTGGTCAACATGGCGCTGCATCGTGCGGGTCTCGCGAAACACAGCGACGTTGAGATCAGGGTCCTGCGCGGTCGCGGCGTTGGTCAAAACGGTCAGTGGTGTCTTCAGTGCATGCGCGAGATTGCCTGCGTGCATGCGCGCTTCTTCAGCCTGACGCTCGGTGTGCTCAAGCAGCGCGTTCACTTCCTCAACCAAGGGCTGCACTTCGGCAGGCAGCGGCTCTGTGATCCGGTTCTCGCCCGTGGTTCGCAGTTTTGAGATAGCGGCGCGCACGCGCCTCAAAGGCGAGAGGCCATACCGGATCTGTAACAGCGCCATGACGATAAGGCCCAGGCCCAGAACAGCGAAGGACCAAATGAGGATCAACCGCACACGCGCGATCTGATCATCCATTTCCTCAGTGGCGCTGGCGACAGCGAAGGTCCAGCGCGTCTCGCTGCCGGGCAGGATCACGGTGCGCTGCACGATCCTGAGCGGCTCGCCTTCGAACTGGCGCGAATCGTAGAAGACCGCCTCACTGTTGAACTCGTCATCGCTTTGGCCCACATCGCGCAAGGCAAGCTCGCGATCCCACAGGCTGCGCGAGGGATAGGGGATCGAATCGCCGCCGCTGACTTGCCAATACACCCCGCTGCCCGGCTCCAGAAAGCGCTGATCCCCGAGCCGCAGGTTGAAGTAGACTTCTCCGAACGGATCAATCTCCGCTGAAGCGATCATGGCGGTCAAAATGTAGGCGAGCTGCTCGTCAAAGTTGTCTTCGACCTGGCTAGTCAGCGTGCGATCAAGAGCGATCCCACCGCCCAGAAGCAAGACGAGGATCCAGCCAGTGGCGATGAGCCCCATGCGTCTTGCAAGGCTCGCGCGCGGCTGCGCCACCGCCTCAACCGCCGCTTCAGAGCCAGCGCGTGCGTCCGGGGTCGCAGCCTCGTTTGCTCCGACACCAGCGCCCTCGCGCAGGTCATCACGCTCTTGGAGCGTCTGCGGGGTCGTCGAGACTGTAACCGAGGCCACGGATCGTAGTGATTACCTCTGCGCCGAGTTTCTTGCGGATACGCGTGACGAAGACCTCGATCGTATTGGAATCGCGATCGAAATCCTGGTCATAAATGTGCTCGATCAGCTCAGTGCGGCTGACCACTTTGCCCTTGTGGTGCATCAGATAGCTCAAGAGCTTGTATTCCTGGGCTGTCAGCTTCACCGGTTCACCATCCAGCGTTACCCGGCCTGAACGCGTATCGAGGCGCACATTGCCCGCCGTCAGCTCGGAGGAGGTGTTGCCCGATGCGCGGCGGATGAGAGCGCGAAGGCGAGCGATGAGCTCTTCGGTCTGAAACGGCTTGGCGAGGTAGTCATCAGCGCCTGCATCGAGCCCTGCGACCTTGTCAGACCAACTGTCGCGCGCCGTCAGCACCAGCACCGGGAAGTTGCGACCTTCCTTGCGCCACATGCCAAGCACGCTGAGGCCATCGATCTCCGGCAGCCCCAAATCAAGCACGACCGCGTCATACTCTTCGGTGCTGCCCAGGAAATGACCATCTTCCCCGTCAGTGGAAAGGTCCACGGCGTAACCCGTCTGCTCCAGAGTAGACTTGAGCTGCTGGCCAAGTGTGGGTTCGTCTTCGACAATCAGGATGCGCATGAACCACCATTTTGCTGCGTGCGATTGAAAGAAGTGGTGAGCGTTTGCTTGAAAAACGTCAAGCAAGCTCGCACTTTAATTCGCGTTTGCGTGTTAGATAATGCCCGCCTGATCTTGACGTTAGCGTGAACGCTTGATGATCCGACCGGTGCGCGCATCAACATCGACATAGGTCACCCGCCCATCGCGGATGAACTTCAACCGATAGGCATGCGCGCTCGCATCATAGGCCGGGCCAAGATACTCGCTGCCTTTCATCTTGGGCAGGATAAGCCGCTCGATCTCTCGCAACGAAAGCGCCTTGCCCTCGCGCATCTCCTTGCGCGCTTCGCCTTGTGCATCGCGCGGGCTTTCCGCGGGCTGATACGCGCGGTCATGTGCCGCAGCCGCGCTCGCCGGCACAACCAGCGAGCCAAGCGCCAGAGCGGCAAGGAAGCCGGCAATCAAGGAGCGAATGCGTTTCATCATGACTAAGCCTCTAACCAAGCTGCATTGAACGCGCACTGAATATGAAGCTGTTGTGACATTCAACTGTGTGTCGAGGTGTATCATTCATGCAGCATCGCGCCAGGGTGTCCGCCCGCTTCATCCTCAGTCTTCATCATTGGCGAGCTCGAACTTTACACTGATCGAGACCCCCGTGCTCACAACGCCGGGCTGAACAGGCGCAGACATGTCCGCTGCTTCCGCCACCATAGCCACCGCTTGGCGGGCAACCACAGGGCTCTTGCGCTGGATCGACTGGCGGATCTCGAGGACCTTGACCTCATCATAGCCCAGCCGATCCGCATAGGCCTTCGCGCGCTCCATTGCGGCTTCGAATGCGCGCATGCTGGCCTCGTCCTTCGCTTCCTGATCGGCCTCGAAGGCAAAGCTCGGCCCGCTGATATCGGTTGCGCCCGCAACAACGATCGCATCGAGCAAGCGGCCCGTATCATCGAGATCGCGCAGCTTGACGCTTACACGGTTGGAGACCTGATAGCCGCGCAGCACATTCTTGCGGGTCTCGCGGTTGTAGTCATAGACCGGGTTGAGATTGATACCGGTGGTCTGAATGTCATCATCATCCACACCGAGCTCTTTGATCTGATCGATCACGGCGCGCATCGCTTCGGAGTTCTGGCGCATCGCTTCAACGGCGGTCGGTGCCTCGGTGGTTACCCCGCCGCCGATCGTTGCGACATCAGGCTTCGCGGTGATCGTTTCATAGACCGAGAGCTCGATCACCGGGCCGTCTGCCTCGATTTCGATGGTGGCGGCCTGCGCTGCCGGAATGGTGAGCGCGCTCAGCGCGGCGGCGAATGCGATGCGTTTGATCATGGTGATGGTCCTCCCTTTGCGCCGCGGTGCCCGCCCGCAGCTTTCGCCGCACTGAACCGCCTTGGCAGGCGACATGCAAGCGCTTAGTTGGGGGCGCCTATGGCACAGCCCCCCATTCTCAGCCTTGAAGATATGGCGCTCCAGCAGGGAGCGCGCTGGCTCTTTGGCGGTCCCCAGCCGGGGCCCAACAACGAGAAGAGAGGCGCGGACCCGATCGATCTCCATGTGCTGCCCGGCGACAGGCTCGCGCTGATCGGGCGCAATGGCGCGGGCAAGACAACGCTGCTGCGGCTGATCGATGATCGCATCGAGATGGATCGCGGCACGCGCCGGGCAAAGCCACATATGCGGATCGTGTACCTTGAGCAGGAGCCTGATTTCACGGGCTTTGCCAGCCTGATGGACTTTGCCCTTGCCGGGGATGATGCGCCGCCCGCTCATGGTGTTGAGAGCATCGCGGGCCAATTGGGGATTGATATGGCGCGCGAGGCGGTGAGCGCCAGCGGAGGCGAGAAGCGCCGCGCGGCGATCGCCCGTGCGCTGGCGCAGGAGCCCGACCTGCTGCTGCTCGATGAGCCCACCAACCACTTGGATCTGGGCGCGATTGACTGGCTCGAAGACTGGCTCAGCCGCTATTCGGGCGCCTTCATCACGATCAGCCACGATCGCACCTTCCTGAAGCGGCTGACCCGCGCGACCCTCTGGCTCGACCGCGGCACTTTGCGGCGCAAGGAGGTTGGCTTTGGCGGCTATGAGGCGTGGGAAGAGCAAGTCTACGCCGAAGAGGCTCGCGCCGCTGAGAAGCTCGATGCCAAGCTCAAGATCGAAGCCCATTGGCTTGAACGCGGCGTCACCGCGCGGCGCAAGCGCAACCAAGGGCGACTTGAGAAGCTTCACCAGATGCGCGCAACCAGGGCGGCGATGATCTCTGACAGCAGCGCCGCCAAGCTCAAGCTGGCGAGTGATGAGGAGTTCAAGTCCAAGTCGGTCATCGTCG
>JBCBOW010000199.1:0-4446 GCA_039821045.1 Pseudomonadota bacterium | reverse complement strand
GTGGGCCAAGAGATGCTCAACCGCCAGCAGAACGCCACCGGCTTTGAACATCTTGGGCAAATGGTGTTTCTCAATGGCGGCATTTTTCCCGATCAACACAGACCCGTCCTGATGCAGAAGTTGGGGATTTCCCCGTTTGGGTTCCTCCTTGGCTTGCTGATGAGCCGCAAGAGTTTCGGCAAGAGCTTCTCGTCAGTGTTTGGCCCCAACACTCAGCCCAGCGAGGCCGAGTTGGACGCCTTTTGGAGCTTGATCAGCCACAATGGTGGCAGCCGCATTCCGCATAAGCTGCTGCATTACATCGCAGATCGCATGACGCATAAAGACCGCTGGGAAGCAGCCCTTCGCGGTGCGCAAGGCAAGATCGGCCTTATCAACGGCGCGCTTGATCCGGTGTCGGGCAAGCACGCCTACGACAAATGGCGCGAAGTTGTGCCGCAAGCGCGGCACCACCTGATCGAGACAGTCGGTCATTATCCGCAAGTGGAAGCGCCCGATGAGGTCTCCGCTAAGACTCTGGATTGGCTGAGTGCTTAAGGCATCTTACTCGGCGGGCTGAGGCCCATAGGCGGATTTGCCTTTCGCACGGGGCTCAACGATGCGCATATCCTGGCGCTGCCAATGCGTGAGCGAGCGCCAGATCCACTCGAGTGGGCCGAAGCGGAAGCGGCTCGTCCACCAGATGGCAAATAGCACTTGTGCAACGATCACCAATGTCGAAACCCACATAACCCGCGCCCAGTTCATCTGATCGAACAGTCCCAAGGCAAAGGGCGCTCCGATAATGTACTGCATGATGAAGGATTGCATAAGATAGAGCGTAAAAGCGAGCCGCCCGGCAGCTCCAAGAGAGGCCGTGAGCGCCCCCGCAGCAAAACTGCGCATCAACAGATTGAGCGCAGCAATATGACCGATCGCTATGGCAAGTCTGGGTAGACCACCAAACAAGCTTGTAACCTCAGGCTCAGGAGTGAATTCAAGGTACACCGGCAAACCGGCGGCTCGCGTACCCCAGCCAAAGGCATAGCAAACAAGCATGACCGACCAATACACTCGCGAACTCGAGCCACCCTGGACAAAGCCCCATTTGTAAAGCGCCATTCCGATCAGCATCGTGAAAAAAGCCTCAATGATGAAGGCAAGCACCTCGCCATCGCTCCACAGATACAGCCAGATTGAGGCGCTGTAGGTGATGTAGACCAGCGGATCCGGGTCAGTGACAGCCGCCCGGTGTTCGCGCGCGCGTTCTTCAAATTCCGGGTTCATGCCCCGGTTCGCGACTGCCTCGTTCCACTCTTTGACGGCCTCGCTTTGCGCCTTCGCGAGATCGCCGCCTCGCTTTTCAATGGCAATCGCGCTTTGTGCAAACTCAGCCTCAGCCGAGCGATCCAGATAGCCCGACACGCCCATCACAACGGTGTAGGCAAGAAACGCTCCGCCCAGAGCGAGCAACCACCGGGCCTTTAGTAATCGAAAGGGAAACAGCAATATCGCCGCAGCGCCATATGCAAACAGGATATCGCCCGGCCATAGCAGCACAAAGGCATTGAATGCGCCAAACGCCATGAGCCAGATATTGCGGCGGTACCACACATCGGCGATCGCAACGGGTCCATCCGGCGTCATCGCTTTCGCACTCAACAACATAAGGCCCGCGCCAAACAGCAGTTGCAACACCCCTCGCATCGTACCGTCGGTGAACACGGTCAGAAACACCCACGCCGCCTGATCAAGCTCGCTCCACCCGTTAAAGCGCGGATCGGCGAAGATCTCCCATGCGACATTATTGCCAAGAGGCATATTGAGATGCAGGATGCCAAGGATTGCAAACCCGCGCAGCACATCGATCACAGCGATGCGATGGGCCGTCTTGACCGGCGCGATGCTCTCCGACTGAGTCATATTCCCCCTAACACACGAGCTATTCCGGCGGCGTCACACCATGGCGCTCAAAGAAGGCAAACATCGTGTTCCAAAGATGCGGTGAGATGTTCGGCCCTGCGACACGGTGCGTGTAGCCGGGATAGAGCATCATTTCGAAGGGGACATTGCCCTCCTGCAATACGGCGATGAGCTCGGACGAGTTTTCAAACACGACATTGTCATCCGCCATCCCGTGGATCAGCAACAGCGGATCGCTGATCTTGGTCGCATCGGGTATCGCGCTCGCGGTCTTGTAAGCCTCAGGCACTTCGCGAGGGTCACCCATGAAGCGCTCGGTGTAGTGCGTATCATAAAGTTCCCACTTGGTGACGGGCGCGCCTGAGACACCGGCAGCGTAAAGCCCCGGATCAGCCTGCATCTGCTTGAGCGTCATGTAGCCGCCATAAGACCAGCCATAGAGCGCGATCTTGTCACCATCGACAAAGTCGAGCGTCTTCAGGAACTCAGCGCCCTTTTTCTGATCGCGCACTTCAACCCCGCCCATCGCGCGGTACAGCGGTTGCTCAAAATCGACCCCGCGATTGGCTGTCCCGCGGCCATCAAGCGCGAAATAGATGAAGCCCTTATCGACCACAGCCTGAGCGAGAGCGCCCTGCCAGCCTTTATCGACGATCTGCGGGCCGGGACCAGCGTAGTGATAGTAGAATACAGGATATTGCTTGCCCTCTTCCATCTCAGGCTTGAGCATCATCCAGTGCAGATCAGTTATGCCGTCTTCGGCTTTGATTGTGCCGTATTCAGGCGCGACGTGGCTGGCGAGGAAGGGCGCATAAGGGTGATCTGCAAGCAGCGCGTTTTCCTCCACCCAAGTCAGGCGTTTGCCATCCATGTCAGCCAGATAGCTTTGCGGCGGCTGATTGGCGGCCGAGCGCGTGATCAGCAATTGGGAGCCCGATTTGTCCATCACTGCGCTGTTGGTATAGGCAGTATCAGTCAGGCGTTTGGTCTCATCCTCGCCGAACAATTCCGCGCGATAGATCTGCTGGGTCAGCACGTCGTGCGTCCCCTGGTAAAAGAACTCGCCCAATTGCTCGTTTACACCAATAAGTTTGGTCGCCGGAGCATCTCCAAAGGTCAGCTGCGCCCATTCTGAACCGTCAAACGAATAGAATTGCCCATAGCCCGAGCGCTCCGACCACCACAGCACAGTGCCATCTTCAAAGAAGCGGTAATTGTTCGACAGGTTGATCCAGTATTCCTCGCGCGCGGCCTCTTCGGTGAACCAGACCTCGCTCGCGCCGGTTGCGGGATCGACCTTGAGCATGTCGAGCACAGTCTGCGCGCGGTTCTGGCGCTGGACATAGATCGCGCTTCCATCGGGTGCCCAATCAACGCGGGCGATGTAAATGTCGGTCTCTTCGCCAAGATCGATCTTCACTTGGTTGCCGCCGTCAGGATCGATCACGAAGAGCTCGACGATTGCGTTGTCCGTGCCCGCTGCGGGATAGCGCTGATCGAACACCTTTGTGCCCGTCGCGCCGATCGCTGCGCGGGTGACGACCCCCACGGGGCTTTCATCGGTGCGCTGGACCACCAGCTTGCTGTCGTCAGGCGACCACCAATAGCCGGTCAGCCGGTCCATCTCCTCTTGCGCTACGAACTCGGCCTCTCCCCAGCGGATCAGTGGACCTTCCTTAGGCGTAATTGGCGCTGCCTCTTCGCCAATGGGTCCGACCCACAGCTGGCGCTCGCGCACGAAAGAGACATATGCAGACTTTGGGGAAAGCTTGGGGTTGAGCTCGCTCTCTTCGGTATCCGTCAGGCGCACGGTTTTGCCATCAAGCCGCGCAAAATACAGATCGCCGTCAAGCGGCACGAGCACACCCGTGCCATCGCTCGCCCATTGATAATCAATGATACCCTTCAGATTGCCGACGCGCGCGCGCTCGCGCTGCATCTTTTCATCTTCGGAAAGCACGCGGCCTGATCCCAGCGCCTCGCTATCAACCAGCATGCGCCATTCGCTCGCCGCGATATCATAGCCCCACAGGTCATAGCGCTCGCGATCCTCATCGCGGTTGCGCAGCAGCGTCAGATATTTGCCATCGGGCGAGAGCTTAGCTTGGCGCGGCGCAGGGCCACCGAGCGAGGGGGAGGCAAAGACGCGCTCAAACGTCAGATCACCAGAACTGTCCGTCATAGGGTCATCAGCCATGGCAGGTGCGGCAGAGCACAAGGAGAGAATGGCAGCGGCGGCAGCGGCGGCGAGAAAGTGGCGCATGGCAATGTGAGGTCCCCAAACGAAAAAAGCGCCCCGGCATAGACCGGAGCGCTCCTTTTTCAAACTGTTTGAGCGATTTGCTCGGGAGACCGCTTACGCCTTGGGCGCGTTGTCCCGGCGCTCAGCGATACGAGCGCGCTTACCGGTGCGGCCACGCAGATAGTAAAGCTTGGCACGGCGCACGACACCGCGGCGCACCACGGTGATGCTGTCAACGATCGGCGAGTAGAGCGGGAACACACGCTCCACGCCTTCGCCAAAGCTGATCTTACGCACGGTGA
>JBCBOW010000198.1:0-4488 GCA_039821045.1 Pseudomonadota bacterium | reverse complement strand
GACATTCGCCCGATCGATCTGATCGAATCCACCGGCATCGAACGTGTCGCGCAGGGCAATGTCCAGTATCTCTGCTTTGAAGGAGGAGGCGGGAAAGGCATCATTTTTCTTGGCGCGGTAAAGGAGCTGGAGCGGCGCGGGGTCCTTACCTATGACCGTTATCGCCTGGCTCCCAACGGCCAGATCAGAGGCATCGCCGGTTCTTCCGCCGGCGCGCTTACCGCCGTCTTGCTATCTTGCGGCTACAACGCAAGATATCTGCAAAGGCTGGTGTTGGGGACAAGCGGCAACAGCTACACACCTGCTTTCAATTTCAACCGGTTCTTCGACCTCCCTACCAGTTCGATGCCTGACCCAACGCCCGCTGGCTGCCGCAACAGCTCGCGCGCATGGGCATGGCGCGGGGTTGGCGCTGCGTTGAGCAGCGCTCTGCCGTCGGCCTGGATCCTCGCATCGCGTGTCAACGCTGCGTCCGATGCCAAAATGAAGATTGGGGCTTATCCAACTCAATATATGCTCAATCTGATACGCCAATGGGGAACGTTTTCTGGCTGCGCTTCGCACAACCTGTTCAACGAACTGATCGCTCGGCAGGCGGCGCGTCGGGCTGGGCGATCGAACAAGCACGCCGAATACCGCAATCTGACTTTTGCGCAGCACTACCGGTTGTTCGGGTGTCGACTGGTTTTGACCGGTTCGAACTTTTCAACCGGCAAGACAGGGTTCTTTTCAGCCGAGACCACGCCGAATTTCCCGGTTGCGGCAGCTGCCCGCATCTCGATGGGCTTGCCGTTGATCTTCAAACCCATGGTCATTTCCTCGGCCAAAGCGTCTCAATATGCCGCGCGCTCAAACAATCCTCGCAATATGGACGCGCGTTCGATGCGCGGTGTCTGGGTGGATGGCGGATATTTCAACAACCTGCCTCAGCGCGCCTTTAGCCACTATCGAAATGGATTTGACCGCACGCTTGGATTTTCCCTGCAGGGTTATGGCAGCGAACGTCGCAGGATTGGCAATCTTGCCGAATTTCTCCTCGCCTACGTCAACCATGGGCTCTTCGGCGGCGGTGAATCGCAGGTAGCCCGATCGACAGGTGTTGCGGAAAATGTCGTGCCACTCGTTGCCGGTGACCGAAGCTTCCAAATCGGAACAACCGACTTTTCCTTCTCAACCGCCAGTGACAAAGCGGCTGTCAGACGCCTGATCGCCAACGCGCAAAGAGACACCGCGCGCTACTTCTCGACGTCTGGATAGGGCATTTGAGGCGGTATGGCTTGGTTGTGAGTGGGTCTGTCGGATGCGACGTCGACCTTCAGCTAACCGGTTCAAGCTCGGACGCATAGGGCGCTCGGCCTCGCGTCCAAAGAAACAGTCGCCGATGATGGCAGTACTGCGGGGCAGCGTTCAGCAAGCGCTTTGGCGGGCTCAGCCTCAAGAAGTAAGCGCCGCGCTGCTTTGTACCCGAGATAGAGGCGGTCCCATGCGGGGCCCCCTTTTTCATTTGCGCGCGCCACACGCGTCGCTAGGGCGGGGCCATGTCACCCTGGATCTATCTCGGCATCGCCATCGCGCTCGAAGTTGCGGGCACGTTTTTCCTTAAGCTTTCCAATGGTTTTGAGCGCTGGCAATGGGGGATGGCCTCGATTGCGTGCTACTCGACATGCTTCTGGGCGCTCGCGCCCGCGATGAAAGTGCTGCCGGTGGGTGTGGTTTACGCGATCTGGTCAGGCGTCGGGATCGTAGCGGCAAGCCTGATCGGCATCTTCGCTTTCGGTGAGACCTTGGGCGCGCTGCAATTCGTCTTCATCGCGATGATCCTGATCGGGGCTGTGGGGCTCAACCTCACCGCGGTGCACGGTTAGACCCGCTCAAGAGGGACATGCGGTCCATCGGGAGGCGTGATCGCAATTGCATCGCTCGGCGTGATCCGTCCTCCGGCAAGCGCGATGGTCATGATCCCGCTCTTGCGCACGATCCCTTGCGAGGTTTTGACCGCGAGATGTTTCAGCAGGCCGGGGGCATAGGCCTCGATCTGGCGGCACGGGTTGCGCAGGCCAGTGACTTCAAGCACCACGCTTTCGCCAATTGAGAGCCTCGCACCGCGACCAAGGCCTAAGAGATCGACCCCGCTTGTGGTGATGTTTTCGCCCAGATCGCCGGGCTTGATCTTAAATCCATGCGCGGCCAACTCGTCAAACAGCTCGGCGTGGATAAGATGCACTTGCCGCAGGTTGGGCTGACTGGGGTCCACCGCAACGCGCGAGCGGTGTTTGACCGTCTCGCCCGCATGCGCATCGCCTTCAACGCCAAGGCCTTCGATGATGGTGACGCTCTTGCATGAGGTCTTGGAAAAGCGGTGCTGAGCGGCGCGGTGAACAGCAAGGACGGCGGGCGCCCGCATCACCCCCAAGGCCTTTCGCGATACCATTTCGTAATCACATACTTGGTTCCGCTGCGCACCTTCATCCCGTGGTGGAGCGTGTTGGGGTTTTCGCTGCCATCGGGGCGGCGATTGTTCCAGCACACAAGCTTGCCCGCTTCGGGTTGAAAGGTCTTGCCCACCGCCTTGAACCGGGTCGCGCCGCCCGCTCCGACGTCGTTCAAATAGACCATGAAGGTCCAGGTGCGCTGGCCTGATACCGCGCAATAGGTCTCCCAATCCGCGCCATCGCGGTTGAAATAATCGGTGTGCGCTTTGAACTCTTGGCCCACCGCATAACGCTGGCCTTGCAGCGGCTCTCCATACGCGGGATCGATGCCCGAAAGCGCGGTGAGCATCGCTTCAAGCTGCTGGACGGGCTCCAGCGCCGCTTCCAGATCGCAGGTCTCGCTGGTGCGAAAGTAATCATCGCCATTGGGGTCCGCGATGGTCGAGGGACGGCGATTTTGATCGATAAGCTCTATCAGCGCGGCGCGTAAGGGCGCATCAACGAAACCGCGCACCTGAAAAAGCTCCGCCTTATCGCTCGGCACGCGTTGCAGCCCGCCCCATCTTCGCGCGGCATCGGCCAAGTGGCGGGCGCAAGAATCGGTCAAATGAGTCATCGCTGCCAGTGATAAATCCGAGACTCGCTCTGGCAAGGCCGCGAGAGCGCGAAGGCAGCGCGTAACAATCTTGCGCAAAGCCGGTCACAAAGCAGTTTTCGCTTCCCTTGGCTTCCGCTTTGAGCAAGAGGCACGCGCCCGCTCACCGCGCTCTTGACTGGCCCTTGCGCTTGCGCAAATGGACCAGCCTTGCGCGAAAGCGATGCCGGCCAGAACAGGGTCAATCAAAGGCGCGTTGAGCGGGGGTGTGGCGATCGTAGCTCAGTTGGTTAGAGCGCCGGTTTGTGGTACCGGAGGTCGGGGGTTCGAGCCCCCTCGGTCGCCCCATTTTCTTGCTTATCAGCCGATCCTGATCGCCGAGTGTTCGCTTGCCCTTTCCGCGCGGCAGAGCATAAGGTTGATGCGTAGATGACCGCTTTTTTCACCGAACCCGATTTTGACGATCACGAGCTCGTGCAGGTTGTGCGCGATCGAAAATCGGGGATGACGGCGATTATCGCGCTGCACTCCACGCATCTGGGCCCGGGCGCTGGGGGAACACGCTTTTGGCACTATCCCAATCCGAAGGATGCCTTGCGCGATGCGCTGCGCCTTTCGCGCGGGATGAGCTACAAAAATGCGATGGCGGGTCTGCCGATGGGAGGGGGCAAGGCTGTCATCCTCGCCGATGAAGCGCGCACCAAGACGCCTGAGATGCTGGCTGCGTTTGGCGATGCGGTTGAGGCTTTGGCGGGCCGCTATGTGACCGCAGAAGACGTCGGCATCAGCGAGGCGGATATGGTCGCGGTCCATCAGCGCACCAGCCATGTCTCAGGGCTTCCAGTGGCGGGCGAGAACATGGCCGGCGGCGATCCCGGCCCGTTCACCGCTTATGGCATCTATCTCGGCATCAAAGCGGCGGTGCGCCACAAGCTTGGCAAGGACGCGATGGCGGGCGTGCATGTCGCGGTGCAGGGGACGGGCAGCGTTGGCGGCGGGGTCGCGCGGTTGCTGGCGGCCGATGGCGCGAAGCTGACCCTCGCGGACATCAACACCAAAAGCGCGGCTGATTTGGCCAATGAGCTGGGCTGCGCGGTGGTGGAAGCAGACGCGATCCTGACAACGCCGTGCGATGTGCTGAGCCCCAACGCGCTCGGCGCCATCCTTGATGAGGAGACCATCGCCGCGCTCGACACCGCGATCGTGGCAGGCGGCGCCAACAATCAGCTTGCGCGTGCAGGCCATGGCGAAATTCTGTTTGAGCGCGGCATTCTTTATGCGCCCGATTATGTGATCAACGCTGGCGGGATCATCTCGGTCGCAAACGAATATCTTGCCCGGCGCGATGGCCATGCCTGCACCGTGGACGACGTGCGCGCCAAGATCGGCGCAATCCCGGAGCGCCTGAGCGAAATCTGGCAAGCGAGCGAGGCGAGCAGCACACCGCCTGATATCGTCGCT
>JBCBOW010000197.1:0-4498 GCA_039821045.1 Pseudomonadota bacterium | reverse complement strand
AACAATGCGCACAGCGGCACTGTGCGCGACGCGCTCGATGCCTACAGGGGAAACAGGCTTAACTCATGTCGCCGATCACGCTTATCCTGATCGCTATCGGGCTCGGTCTCGCTGGATGGCTCGCTGGCCGCGCGAAGGCCTGGAGCTTCCAAAAGGCACAACCGGATGCACGGCCCGTTGCGCGCCCGATTTATCATGCCTGGTATGTCGCCGTCTGGGTGGTCTTCCCAGTTCTCGCTTTTGTTGCGGTCTGGTCGATTGTGGCGCCAATTTTGGTTACGAACAGTGTTCTTGCATCACCGGGCGCCGCGAGCCTGCCTGAATTCGGCTTTGAACGCGACGCATGGCTCTCTGAAGCGCGCGCAGTTGCGCTGGGCAACGCACCGGGAGTTTTCAACGATGGTGCAGAAGCCCTTATCGAGCCTTTCCGTGAGGCGGTGTCCTTTTACAATTGGATCGGGATCGCCGTCACGCTGGTGATTGCGATTGCTGGCGGCATGTTCGCATTTCTTCGCATTCGCCCCGATTTCCGCGCCCGCACCAAGGTTGAACGCACGGTCATGGCGGTTCTTTTGCTGGCATCGCTCGTGGCGATCCTGACCACGTTCGGCATCTTTGCGAGCCTGGTTTTTGAGACGGTGCGCTTCTTTGGCATGGTCTCCCCGGTCGATTTCCTCTTCGGGACGTTCTGGGGGCCAGATCCGATGAGCAACCCGGAAAACCCCGATGGGTCACGCTATGGTGCGATCCCGCTGTTTTGGGGAACGATCTTCATCGGTGCGATCATTGCGATGATTGTTGCCATCCCGCTGGGCCTGATGAGCGCGATCTATTTGACGCAATATGCCGATCCCAAGCTTCGCCAATGGGTCAAGCCAGCGCTCGAAATCCTCGCTGGCGTCCCGACCGTGGTTTACGGCTATTTTGCAGCGCTTACGATCGCCCCGGCCATCCGCGATGCCGCTGTGGCAATCGGTGTGACCAACGCTTCTACCGAGAGCGCGCTTGCAGCGGGCGTTGTGATGGGCGTGATGATCATCCCCTTCGTTTCCTCCATGGCGGACGATTCCATCGCAGCTGTGCCCGGCGCGATGCGCGATGGCTCGTATGCCATGGGTGCAACCAAGTCGGAAACGATCGCCAAAGTTCTGTTCCCGGCGGCTTTGCCCGGTATTGTTGCAGGAATTATGCTCGCTATCAGCCGCGCCATTGGCGAGACCATGATCGTGGTGATGGCCGCATCCACCGCCGCCAATCTCAGTGCCAACCCGCTTGACCGGATGACGACTGTCACGGTGCAGATCGTCAAGATGCTGACCGGTGAAGGCAGCTTTGATCACCCTGCGACGCTCAGCGCCTTTGCGCTTGGCTTCGTGCTCTTCCTTGTCACACTGGCGCTGAACTTCGTTGCGCTGCGCGTCGTCAAACGTTTCCGCGAGGCATACGAATAAGATGGCCACCACCACCGCAGATATGGCTTCCGACATGCCCAACCGCGCCGCGACCACCGCCTCTGAGGGGCCGACGCGCACTGACGCGTTCAAGAAACGCTTGGCTAAGCGCTACCGGGCAGAGCGAAACTTCAAGCTCATGGGCCAGGGCGCGATCGTCTTTTCGGTGGCGGTTCTGATCTTTCTGCTCGGAAACATGCTGATCAATGGCATTGGCGGCTTTCAGCGCGCGGAATTGGAAGTCACCATCGACTTTCCGGCGAGCGGTGTAACGGGCGATGAGGTCTCTCTTTCCGCTCCAAGCGCGGTGCAAGTCCTTGAAATGCAAGGACTTGCGGAGATCGTGGACTTCTATGCGGCCGAAACGCTCGGGACAAAGGGCGCGGAGCAATTGAGCGATCAGGCGTGGCGCGATGTCGCTGCAGCGCTCACCTCAGACCCCTCGCTGATAGAGCGCAGTGAGACCTTCCAACTCCCCGCGTCTTCTGATCTTGCCGCCGGCCTTGCAGGCGAAGGATCGCCCGAAATGCAAGCATTGGCGCAAAAGCTCTCTTCGCAAGGCAAGCTGGCAGAAAACTGGGATTGGGGCTTTATGGTCCGCTCGGATGCAACCAGCCCACAAGCGGTCGGCATCTGGGGCGCGCTCAAGGGCTCGATCCTGACGATGCTGGTAACGCTCGCCCTCGCCTTCCCAATTGGCGTGCTCGCTGCGCTCTATCTTGAGGAATATGCGCCGAAAAACCGCTGGACTGACCTGATCGAGGTTTCGATCAACAATCTCGCCGCTGTCCCTTCGATCATCTTTGGCCTTTTAGGCTTGGCGGTGTTTCTCGCGATCTTTCCGAATTTCCGCTCTGCACCGCTCATCGGCGGGATGACACTGGCGCTGATGACGATGCCGGTTATCGTCATTTCGGGGCGCAACGCGATCAAAGCTGTGCCGCCTTCGATCCGCAACGGGGCGCTCGCGGTCGGCGCATCGCCTGTCCAGGTCGTGTTTCACCATGTCTTGCCCCTGGCGATGCCCGGAATGTTGACCGGAACAATCATCGGCATGGCCCGCGCGCTGGGCGAAACCGCGCCGCTGCTGATGATCGGTATGCGCGCTTTTGTCGCCACGCCGCCAGACGGGTTTACCTCGCCTGCGACTGTTCTTCCGGTGCAGATTTTCCTGTGGTCTGATGAAATTGACCGCGGCTTTGTCGAGCGCACCAGCGCCGCCATCATCGTCCTTTTGCTGTTCCTCTTGCTGATGAACGGCCTCGCCATCTACCTGCGCAACAAATTCGAGAAGACCTGGTGACAGTCATCCACGAAAGCATCAAAGCCGACACCGACGCCAAAATGCGGGCGCGCGATGTCTCTGTGTTCTATGGCGACAAGAAAGCCATCGACGAGGTGTCGATTGACATCGCGCCTGACTATGTGACGGCTTTTATCGGCCCGTCTGGGTGCGGCAAATCAACCTATCTGCGTTGCTTTAACCGGATGAACGATACGATCCCGGTCGCCAAAGTCACGGGCACGATCGAGCTTGAGGGCCAGGACATTTACGGCGACGACATGGACGTCGTGCAGCTTCGCGCGCGCGTTGGCATGGTGTTTCAAAAGCCGAACCCCTTCCCCAAGTCGATCTACGACAACATCGCATATGGTCCCAAGATCCATGGTCTGGCGGAGAAGAAGGCTGACCTTGATGTTATCGTCGAAAAGTCGCTCACTCGCGCGGGCCTGTGGGACGAAGTCAAAGACCGTCTGGACGATTCCGGCACCGCGCTTTCGGGTGGTCAGCAGCAGCGCCTGTGCATCGCGCGCGCCATCGCGGTCGATCCCGAAGTCATCCTGATGGATGAGCCCGCCTCAGCGCTGGACCCGATCGCGACCGCAAAGATCGAAGAACTGATCGATGAGCTTTCTGGACGCTATGCCATCGTGATCGTGACACACTCAATGCAACAGGCCGCCCGCGTCAGCCAGCGCACCGCCTTCTTCCACCTTGGCAAAATGGTCGAGTACGGCCCCACATCGGATATCTTCACCAATCCCATCGAAGAACGCACGAAGGATTACATCACCGGACGCTACGGCTAATGGGTGATCACACCGTCAAAGCGTTTGATGAGGATATTACACGTCTTCGCGGTCTGATCGCGGAGATGGGCGGTCTTGCCGAGGTGGCGATCGCTGAGGCTCTGGATGCGTTGGTGCGCGGCGATGAAGAGCTGGGCGACAAGGTGGTGGCGCGCGACAAGAAGATCGACACGCTTGAAACCGAAGTCGACAAGCTGGCTGTGCGCATTATTGCCCTGCGTGCTCCCATGGCGGATGATCTGCGCGAGGTGATCGCGGCGTTGAAGATTGCCGGTGTGGTTGAGCGGATCGGCGATTACTCCAAGAATATCGCCAAACGCGTCGGCATGATCGAGGGGCGAGACCGGTTTGAACCTTTGACGCTGCTCCCGGCCATGGGCGAACTTGCGAGCGAAATGGTCCACGATGTGCTCACCGCTTACGCGGCGCGCGATCCCAGCCTGGCACGCGAAGTCATCAGCACTGATGTCAAAGTCGATGCCTTTTACAACAGCATCTTTCGTAATCTGGTCAGCCACATGGTGGAAAATCCTGCGACGATTTCGAGCGCCGCGCAATTGCTGTTCGTCGCGCGCAATCTGGAGCGAATTGGCGATCACGCGACGAATGTTGCCGAGATGGTCCACTTCGCTGCGACCGGCTCTTACCCGCCTGAAGGCGATCGCTGACAAGTCTGTGGACACCCCGCTTGATAAGCCTGCCGCAAGGCTGTTGACCGCTTGCGGACAGCGTGTGGATAAGTTGTCTTCCCTAGATTCATCAAATTGCAGCAAAACTGAAACAGTAGCGCGGTGATCCGCGCGACATCAGGGGCCGCGCGGCGCCTCAGGAGACGTCAACGCTATGTCTGCCGCTAAACTTCTGCTCGTCGAAGACGATCCCGCGCTTTCCGAACTGCTCGAATACCGCTTCCAAAACGAAGGCTACCAGGTCCGCTCCACCAGCGATGGGGATGA
>JBCBOW010000196.1:0-4498 GCA_039821045.1 Pseudomonadota bacterium | reverse complement strand
GGCTTGGTCCAGACAGCGGCACCATCCAGCACTCGCGGATCTAGCCGCAAAAGTTCAACGTCTCTCTGGCGCTTCACTTCATAACGCTGGCAATCCTCGCCCAGCAATTGCCAAGGGACGTCAGAAGTGGTCCGGTTTTGATCGGCTTCTCTTATGCTGCCGCCGTCGCACTGATTTTCGAATGGGGCTACGTGAGCCTAAAGGCCGCGCAGGCAAGGCGATCGCACTACAATTTTGAGACCCAGTTCGAAGCGTTGATGTATGCCCTGATGGGGCTCGGCGCGTTCTTGCTGATCGCAGTTGCGATTGCGCTGGCAGTCCAGATTTGGCGCAAAGGCAACAAGTCCATGGCCGGTTTGCGCTGGGGCTCAATTCTCGGATTGGCGCTTGGCTTTGTTTCGACACTTATCTTCGCCTTCTACATGTCATCCAATGGGCGGTATGTCGGCGGAGACCTTGACCATGTCGGGTCTGTCGTGCCGTTCTTTGGATGGTCGCGTGAGATAGGAGATCTGCGCCCAGCGCATTTTGTTTCGCTCCATTTAATGCAGACGCTGCCGCTGGTCGGTTACATCGCCGACCGCAGAGGATGGCCGAGCGTTAAGCTGGTTATCGGGATCGCTTTGGTTCAGTTGGCGCTCGCAACCCTGCTTTTCATTCAAGCACTCTCTGGCAAGCCGTTTTGGCCTGCTTGATTTCTCGCGCCTCGTTATTCTGTGGCCTGCGAACAAAACGAACCAACCGATCGGATAGTGGCAAGGGTCCGCAAATGGGTCGTAAGCAGAATGTCCGGTTTTAGCCCTCTCGAATTAAAAACCGGACTGTCGCCTACCGGCCCAGTTCTTGCCGTTTGCGCAGAGGTCCGAACGATTAGGCCCGTGGGTCGCTCTCACTAGCCAAATGACGCTCGCTGAAAGTGCCCTGCACGCCTCAAAGCTCGAGCGCCTTTTTCTCATAGACATTCGCGATCTCGTTACCGTCCCAGACGTAACAAAGATGTCGCTCCTGGCGACAGTTTGACAGTAGCTTGGGCCGAAACACTGCCGCACATTCGCCGCCCACATGGCGCACGCTGTCATAGGCGATCCCGTTGCTCTCAACTTTGCGAAGTCTGCCTGCAAAAGCCTGAGACGCGGCATAAGAATCCGGGTCGTGAAGCGAAGCATAGTGCTCCTTGTTTCCCCGGATATCGTGGAGCTGCGCATCGAGGTCGACTACATAGACGCGCATGTCGACCTCCTGGGCTGGCTCGTCCGTGCGAGCAAGAAATCTGGCGCGGTGATAACGCGTCTCCGCGATCGCGGTGTCGAGCCCATGTGCCGCGTAGAAGAGGCCGTAAGACCCATCGGTAAAGCGATCGCCTGCGGGATTGAGGTGAGTGAAGGCAGCCATGATCGCGCTGGTGCCAGGCCCCGCAACCCTGTCTTCATCGGGGACGAGTTTGAGATCGCCAACCTCATCGCGCAGCCGGTCATTGGTGAGCTCTTCGATTTCGTAGACCGCTTCAAGATCTGCCGGATCGGCGACCTGTTCAAAAAGAGAGATGGGAGGGAAACGGCTCGGAACGATCCGGTAGCACGGCTTCCATTCGATCTGCTCAACGGGGGGTTCGGACGGCAGCGCCATCTTCGAAGCCACCCCCGCGCTCAGCCGCGCATCGCATCGACATATTGCCGCGTGACATAAAGATCAGCGACGTTACCGCTCGCCATCCGGTCTATCGCTGGACGCCCGCCGAAGACGTTGGCTGCGTTGGGCTTACGGATCCATTCATCAGCGCTCTGCGGCAGAAGGATATGAAGCCCTTTGTAAATGCCCAGGATATACGAGATGCGCTCCAAAGCATCCTTCGAAATCGCAGCCACCTTGCCGCGCTTCCAGCTTTGCAGTGTGGAGCGGCTATCGAGACCGAGAATGCGCAATTGTTCGGCTTCGCTCAGACCCCATTTGTCGGCAATGTTGAAAAACGTGCGCAGAGCTGGACCGGTCAGATCCTTGCGCGCAAGAGCTTTGTCAGGTGCAGCGGTCGCCATAGTTATCTCCTGACACGCAATGTGCATATAATGCACAAAATGTCAAGTTTGACTATGATCTAGCTAGATGTTAGCAGCCCCGGATTGCCGTATCGGACTCAACGCCAGAATCCGTCGCGCCTTTGGCCGTAGCGATTGTCGTAATCCTCGCGCTTGTCGTAAGCGCTCTTGCGGATGCCGACCTCGACCCGGTCGCCTCCGATGCTGCGGATATGGAGGTCTCGCAGGTCCACCTTGTTGCGATGCGCCCAGTCTTTCGCTTCACGCTCGCTGCCGAATGTGCCGGCGTCTTCGTAGTCAAATGCCATCATGATTTCCTTTGTGGGGTTTGGGATTAGGGCAATCGAGCGCGCGAACCCTATGTCCGCGCCGAGCCCGCACGAATGTTCCGCCCAAATCGGCCCTAATGTGAGCAATGCCACCGGCCATAAGCTTGACGAAGCCAACCCCGAGCGCGCCCATCACAGCACTCATAAAGATGGCAATGCCAAATGCGATGACATCATGCTCCAGTTCCTGGCTTCCCAGCAACAGCTCTAACCCGACTTCGACCGGTGTAAGGTCTGTGGGAGGGTGCGTAGAGTAAATCATATTCAGTCTCCTATCGGCTGCGTTCAATGTTGCGTTCGGGTAATTCGATCTGAGGGACGGCGCGCAGGCTGTCGCGATCGACATTTGGCAGTGGAGGTTGCTTCTCACCGCCCTCGCGCATGTGGTCCGGGATTTTCGGGCGGAACTCGCGCGCAGACGGCGCTCCTCCGGGCCCATCGACCTGCTTCTCTCCGAGCGTCTCGAGCGCGCTGGTCTTGTCACCCGGATTGCGTCCGATCTGGGCGAGCAGACGGTCTTTGTCATTGGTGACGATCGTGATGTCGTCGCGCACCCGGGTCATCATGACGAGCGCCAGGCGCTGATTGGAAAGATGCCGTGCGGAAGAATGCATCTCGCCGATGGCCATGTCGCGCGTATCGCCCTGCGCCTGGTGCATATTGAGCGCGTAAGCGAGCCCTATGCGCTCCAACATTCGGTCGTTCTGCTTGAGCTCCACGAGATCGCCATTGCGGTTCTCGACGATGACGATACCGTCCTTGATGCCGAGCACCCTCGCCTCTTCAGACTTCATCAGCTTGCGGGCATCGTCCTTCTCCGTCCAACGCACTTTGTCGCCTTCATAGATCGTATCCTTATGCTTTTCGGAGAGCCGCAGCGCGTCGCGCTTGTCGGCGGGATCAATCTTGGATGGATCAAAGGTCCGCACCTGGCCGCTCTCATCGCGCAGCCGCACCCTGCCCTTCTCGTCGACACCTTCGACGTCGTACCGGCCGCGAGAAAGCCCTCCCGGCGCGTTCTGGCGCATGACCTCGAGCAGCTGACCTTTGCTGTAGGTTGAGGGGTATCGCAGCTCCTCACGCGTCGCATGAGCCGGAAGCAGCGTAGTCAGCCCCAACCCCTCTCCTTTCACCTCCCCTTCCGCGCGCAATCCGTCCTGAACCAGTCGATTGAGCGTGGCGCGAGCATCGCGCCCGGAGGAGTAGATTGCGGTGCGATCGCGCTCATCCTGGGGCAAAGCGAGCCAGGTTGCAGCAGTTTTTTGCAGGTGATCGGCGCCCACCTCAATCACCCGCTCACCCAAGCGCTCGAAGCTCTCGCGGAAATTGCCTGCACGCGCGAGGCCAGCAGCTTCCTTCATATGCTCGGTTCGCTGCCTAAGGCTTGTATCGAGCCGAGCCATAGCCGGATTGTCCGACTGAATAAGCGCGAAACTCTTGCCCGCCTCGATCGGCTGAAGCTGCGCGCGGTCTCCCACCATCACGAGTTTCTCAACGCCGACCTTGTTGGCGATTGTGAGCAGATCGTTCATCGGCTTGTTAGCAACCAGCGATGCTTCATCGACCACGAGTATCTTGCCGGCGAGCGCCTCTCTCGAGGCTTCGAAGCGTGGGCCTGATCCGTGAAGCGCACCGCGCAAATGTTCGTTCACAAACGAGGAGACCGTCCTCGCTTCGATGCCGCCTTGGACGAGCTCTCCGTCCGGCTTTCGGATCTCGGTGTCGTTGCGCAGATCGCTCACCATTTTGTTGGCAAAGGAGAGCCCGATCACTCCGCGTCCCTCTGCATGCGCGACGCTCGCAATCGCGGAAATGAGCGTCGTTTTGCCCGCACCCGCCACGCCTTGGATGACGACCGCGCGATCATCGCTTGAGAGCGCCAGCGTTCCCGCAGCAATCTGCTCGGTGTTGAGTTCGTGGGTTCCAGCCACCTCTTTGAGGCGCCCGGGTGCCTCTTTCGCTGCGATCAAACCGGGGCCGGCGCCCTTCCCTTCCCGCACCGCGCCCAGAACCGCGCGCTCTATCATTCGGTGGTCGGGCGTGGTGTATTTTTCGATCCTTTGATCGAGCCGGTTGCTCGCCCCTTCGAGCATTTTCCCCTGTTCGATCAGCACTTGCATGCGCGTCTCGACACCG
>JBCBOW010000195.1:0-4567 GCA_039821045.1 Pseudomonadota bacterium | reverse complement strand
CCGACGATTTGATCGCCGAGAAGCTGGGGATTCAGGTTCTGCCGCTGACACCGCAGATCGCGCGCCAGCTTGGCGTGGATCCTGACACGGCCGGGCTCGTCATTGGCGCAGTCGATCCGAGCTCTGATGCAGGACGCAAAGGGCTTCGCCGCGGCACCATCATCCTGTCTTCGAATTATGTCGACGTCGGCACAGTTGAAGACCTGCGCGCACAGATCACGGCAGCCGAAGAAGCGGGACGCGAATCTCTCCTGCTTCAGGTCATTCCGCGGCGCGGAATTCCCCCGCGCTTCATCGGCGTTCGCATCCGCGAGTAAGGCCGCCTAAACCCAAAACCAAAGCGCCGGAGCATCGCGTTGCTCCGGCGCTTTTTGTTTGTTTGAGGCTTGAGCTTACGCTGCGCCCTGGCTGTATGCGGCTCAACTATCACTCAATAAAGACACCAGGATCTTGCCCTGGCGGGTTGCCGTCTCCGCCATCATCCGGCCGGTTGGGCAAGGGTGTGAAGCTCGGCCTTGGGATCGGCTGGACATTGCCGGGCGGCCCCTGCCTTTGCGCAGGCGGAGCAATGCCGGGCGGTGGCCCACGCGCAGGGAGCGATTGGCCGGTTGCCTCTTCGAGGAAGTCCTCGCTCGCAGCAGGCGGAGGCTCGACCGGTTCAAATCCCGATCTTGGATAAGCGGCCTCGCCCTCAGGCTCCAACGCATCCTCGAAATTGTCATTGCGCCCCGGCTCGACCAGATTGCCCTGCTCATCAATGAAGTAATAGTCGTCCGGATCGCCGTAGAGATACTCTTCATCGGGCTCCAGGCGCCACTCGGGCAAATCAAGATCGGTGTCGAATTCCTCGATCGGGCGGTCCTTTACCGCAAAGCGCATATAGGCGGCGAACGCCTGCGCCGGGGCACGCCCGCCTTGAAGACCCGGAACCGCTCGCGCGTCATCGCGCCCCATCCAGACGCCGGTGGTAATTCCGGAGGAAAAACCGACAAACCAACCATCCTTGTTAGAACTGGTGGTGCCGGTCTTGCCCGCCACGGGCCGCCCAATCCGCGCCGCTTTGCCTGTGCCTGTGTTGACCGCGGTTTGCAGCAAATCCGTAATTCCAGCGGCGACATAGTCAGGCACCAGCGCTTGTTCGCGCGGCCGCTTGTGCTCATAGAGCAGCTCTCCGCTGGCGGTGACGACCTTGGTTATGCCGTAAGGTTCGATATTTCGCCCGCGCGCTGAAACCGCGGCGAAAGCGCGGGTCATCTCGATCAGGCGCACTTCCGATGAGCCGAGCACCATCGAAGGAAAGGTTGAAACCGGCGAGGTTATGCCAAACCGCCGCGCCATGGATGCAACAGTGCCAAAGCCGACCTCGTTGCCAAGCTGCGCTGCGACCGTGTTGATCGAATAGGCAAAAGACGTGCGCAAAGAGGTTTCGCCGATATTGCGACCGTTGGAATTGCGTGGGCGCCAGCCATCAAAGTTTACCGGCACATCCTTGACCATGCTCTCCGGCGTGTAACCCGCTTCAAGGGCCGCGAGATAGACGAACAGCTTCCACGAGGAGCCCGGCTGGCGCATCGCATTGGTCGCGCGGTTGAAGTTGGTCTCGACATAATCCGTGCCGCCAACCAGCGCGAGGATCGCACCATCGCGGTCGAGGCTAACAAGCGCGCCTTGCGATCCATTGGGCGTGTTGGATGCGATCGCCGCCGTTGCCGCGCGCTGCTTCGCGACATCGAGCGTCGTCCAAACCTCGATCGGTGCGAAGGTCTCTGGCAAAAGGATATCGAGCTGAGGCAGAGCCCAATCGGTAAAATAGCGCACCGAATTCTGGCCGACCTGCTCTTTGAGTTTGACAGCGCCGACATCAACATTGGCCTGGCTCGCGGTGATGTAGCCCTGCTCGCGCATAAGCCGCAGAACGACCCGCGCGCGATTGACAGCGGCATCCACATCAGCCGTGGGCGAAAACCGGCTCGGCGCCTTTACGAGCCCGGCAATGATCGCCGCTTCGGCAACGCTGAGCTCTTTGGCCGGGTGGCTGAAGAATTTGCGGCTCGCGCTGTCGATCCCGTAAGCGCCGCCGCCAAAATAGACCTTATTGAGATACAGCTCGAGGATCTGTTCTTTGGAAAACTTCCATTCGAGCGCCATCGCCAGCACGGCCTCGCGTGCCTTGCGGTCGAAGGTCCGGTTGGAATTGAGGAAGACGTTGCGCGCAAGCTGCTGTGTGATCGTGGATGTGCCGCCTACCCGCTCCCGCGCGCCGGTAAGGCCTTCGATCAAAGCGCCGGTCAAACGGATCGGATCGACACCATAGTGATCGTTGAAACGCTTATCCTCGACCGCGATCATGGCGGTCCGCATGGTTTCGGGGATGTCGCGATATTCGATCCACTCGCCAAAGCTGGGACCAAGCTCGACGATCTCGCTGCCGTCGCGCGCACGCACTAGGATCGTTTGCGCGTTCTGCGTGGCTTTGAGCTGATAAAAGCTCGGAATTTCACGAGCGGCGAAACCCACCGCAAAGCCCAAGAACGTAACGACCAAGAGCGCTGCGAGCGCGCCGCCCGCCGCCAAACGACGGACCCATTTCCAGAGAACCGAAGGCCGCTCCTCGCCCGACGGTTGTCGCTTGGACTTGCTGGTCGCTTTCGCAGCGCTGCCTTCGCGCGCGCGATCGCTGGCCGCCCGGCGGCTGCCGCGCTTGCCCTTATTTTGCAATCGATCACCCCGTTTGGACATGGCGCGCAGCTTGGCTGTATTTCGATGTCATTGCTCCGCTCTATGCATAGGCGAGTTGTAACGATCCGTGAACATCGATGCCCCGCTCCTCCCCATGTGAAAGTGCTAGGGTGCGGACGGTTTGGTCAGCGAGAAACTCTATTCGTCCTCAGGGACAAACTCGAGTGCACCTGAGTTGATGCAATAGCGAAGGCCCCCTTCTTCGGGAGGGCCATCCGGAAAGACGTGACCCAAGTGGCTGCCGCAATTCCCGCACAAGACTTCCGTACGGATCATGCCGTAAGACGTGTCGCGACGCTCTTCGACCGTTCCATCATCCGCAGGCTTTGTGAAAGCCGGCCAGCCGCAGCCGCTGTTGTACTTTGCCGCGCTGATGAAAAGACGGGTGCCGCAAGCGCCGCACATATATTCGCCGTTCTCATAAAACTTGTCATACTTGCCTGTGAATGCGCGCTCGGTCCCAGCTTCGCGCAGGATATGAAACTGCTCGGCCGAGAGGCGCTGGCGCCACTCTTCTTCGGTTATGGACTTGGCGTCTTCGTTCATCAGCACTCTCCTGTTGTCTGCCATATAGGATCAACAATCGGGCCAATGAACCCTCAGACGTCCACCTGAGCGTAATGCGGGGGAGGCTGGATTGAATCCATTCGCTCCGCGAGCAGTGGGCGAAAGCTCGGCCGGCTCTTGAAGACAGCGTACCAACCGCGCGTTTGCGGGTGATCGCCCCAGTCAATTCCGCCCAGATAGTCGGCAACAGAGATTTGCGCCGCCGCAGCAAGGTCCGCAAGGCTCATGGTTGATCCTGCAAGCCACGGACGGTTGTCGATCAGCCAATCCATGTAATCAAGATGCCCATGCGCCATCCGCATCGCTTGGCTAAGAGCTGTGCTGTCAGGCGGTTTGCGCTCAAACAGGCGCTTCTTCATCCGCTCATTGAGCAAGGGCGCCGTCACGTCTGCGTAGAAATTCTCATCGAACAAGGCGACCAGACGCCGGATTTCCGCGCGCTGGACAGATGTCCCGTTGATCATCGGCGAGCGATCAACAGTCTCTTCGAGAAACTCCCCGATCGCGCGGCTATCAGGCAGAACGATGCCTCGCTCCTCATCCACGAGCACTGGCGTGCGCCCAGCCGGATTGAGATTGTAAAACATGTCCGAGGGCTCCCAAGGATCCTCTCGCAGCATGTCGTAAGCGATGTTCTTCTCGCTCAAGAGCAAGCGGACCTTGCGGCTGAACGGACACAGCGGGAATTGATACAAAGACCACATTATGCACTCTGGTATAGCGAGTGAACGCTCCCCTCGCCAACCAGGGTCATTCCTATCGCAGTGGATAGGCGACGGGTTGCGCGATACGCGAGTTCAGAGGCCCGACGCTTGGAGCGCCAAGAGGCACGCTGGCATCATCGCTTCAACCGCCGCGCCTTTATCTTTCGCATGCGCTTGCGCCTCTAGCCGAGCGAGATTGGAGACCTCGCTGCGCTCAAGCCCATACTGATCAATCAGTTTCGCCATGGCTTGAACAAAGAACTCGCGCGCGCCCGTTTCGTCCATCACTGGCCATTTTGCACCGCGCGGATCACTGCTCGATTGCCATTCGCGCACGATTGAAAAAGCGATACCGCAGCGTGGCCCTGTGGCCTCTTCGATCGGCAAATCCGAAAGCGAGGCAATTGCAGGCTGCTCTGACGAGGGCGCAGGGGCAGCGTCCGCAGCTTGCATTCCGAGCACTGCTGCGAGGGCGAAGGACAGATCAAGAAGCATTTGCGAACCTCTAATCAGCTAATGATGAACACAACACGACGTCGCGGGAATTCGGTTGTCGT
>JBCBOW010000194.1:0-4580 GCA_039821045.1 Pseudomonadota bacterium | reverse complement strand
CGAAGTTGTCCGCAACCATCCGGTCAAGCAAGCGCGCGCCATAGCCGGTTGCGCCCTTGTCCCAGCTGTGACCGGGCTTATCGGCCCAAACCATGCCGGCGATATCCAGATGCGCCCAAGGGGTGCCCTTCTTGATAAAGCGTTGGAGGAATTGCGCCGCTGTGATCGAGCCAGCGGGGCGTGGTCCGACATTCTTGATGTCCGCGATCGGGCTATCGATCAGCTTGTCATAGGCAGGGCCAAGCGGCAGACGCCAAAGCTTGTCGCCCGTGGCCGCCCCCGCCTTGGTGAGCTGATCGGCAAGAGCATCGTCGTTCGCAAACAGACCGCCATGCTCATGGCCAAGCGCGATGATCATGGCGCCGGTGAGCGTGGCGAAATCCACCATGCAGGACGGCTCGAACCGCTCCTGCGCGTACCAGAGCACGTCGGCGAGGACGAGGCGGCCTTCAGCATCGGTGTTGATCACTTCAACCGTCTGCCCGCTCATCGTGGTAACCACATCGCCGGGGCGCTGGGCTTTGCCATCAGGCATATTCTCAACCAGACCGACAACGCTGACGACATTGGCCTTAGCCTTGCGTTTGACGATCGCGAGCATGCCGCCCGCAACCGCGCCCGCGCCGCCCATATCCCACTTCATATCTTCCATGCCGCCCGGCGGCTTGAGCGAGATGCCGCCGGTGTCAAAAGTCACGCCTTTGCCGACGAATACGGTGGGCTTGTCTCCCGCATTGCCGCCATTCCAGCGAATGGCGAGGATGCGAGAGGGTCGCTCAGAACCAAGCCCCACGCCCAAAAGCGCCCCCATGCCAAGCTCTTCCATGGCCGCATCGTCCAAAACGGTCAGTTCAGCGCCTGTCCCTTCAAACGCCTCTTTGCAGCGGGCAACAAAGCTCTCTGGATAAATGATGTTGGCAGGCTCTGTGACAAGCACGCGGGTGAACTCCACTCCATCAGCGATCGCGCTTGCGGTCGCCCAAGCAGCATCAGTGCCGGCAGGGGCTCCGACCACGTGGACCGTCTCCAGGGTTACCCTTTTCTCGCTTGCCAGCATCGTTCGATACTGATCGTGGTGCCAGGCGCGCAAGCGAAGCCCGAGCAGAGCGCCCGCCGCCTCTTCCCCGGAGAGATCAGCGTGGCCCAGATCGATGACCATTTCGGTTTCGCCGGAGCGAAGATATTTGGCCGCCAGCGCCGCGCCCGCACGTTCAACATTCAGCGCACGCGTCTCAGCTTCGACCTCGCCTGCGCCCGCAACCGCTATCCGGCGCAGCGTGCCGCTCTCCATCGCAAAGCTCTCAAATGTCTGGCCCACGCGCCCGGCGAAACGCGCTGCTTTGGCGCCATCGATTACGCTTGCATCATAGCCGGCCAGTGCATCGCTCTGATTGACGATGCGGGTGTGCAGGCGGATGCCTGATGGGACAGCGCTGGCGAAGAGGATTTGCATGGTTTCTCCCGATCATGAGGGCCGCGAAAAATGGCAGAGTGAGGCCCCTCGATAGCAATGCATGAACACAGCAAATGGGGCCCGTCGCGCGGCGCGGTAATGGCGATTGCGATTAAGCGCGAGCGGTGCAATAGGCAAGCCATGTCGGGAGGCTCACACTGCGGGGTTAATGCAGCCGCTTGCGTTCGTCTAAGGCGCTGGCTGCAAGGCCCTTTTCAACGCAGCGCCTCGTGGCGCGCGCTGGCGCTATCCTTGGCTGCAGCCTCAAGTGCGATGGGCACGCAAGCCTTCGCTCTTCCAGTTCCGCAATTCGCCGCTCAGGCCACAAGCCAAGGAGCGCAAGCCACCTCAAAAGAAGCTCCCTCTGTCGACGTGGAGCAAATCCTTGGCGATGAGATTGCCTTCGAAGCCGAACAACTCGCTTATGACAATCAGTCAGATACGGTCATCGCGCGCGGCAATGTCGTCTTGCGCAGCGATGATCGCTCAGTAAGGGCGGATGAAGTCGTATGGGTGCGCTCAGAGGGGCGGATTTTTGCAACCGGGAATATCCGCCTTGTCGATGAAAGCGGCAATCAACTCTTCACCGACCAGATTGAGCTGACCGAAACCTTTGAAGCGGGCGCGATGAGCCGCTTGCTCATTGCTCTTCGCGCGGGCGGCAGGCTTGCAGCGCAGTCTGCAACGCGCGGCTCGGATGGCACCGTCCTTCTCACAGATGCAGCGTACACAGCCTGCGCCGTCAGCGATGAGGCGGGATGCGACAAAAACCCAAGCTGGCGCATCACAGCGCAAAAGGTTGAGTTTGATCAGGAGGCCAACAAGGTCCGCTTCGAAGGAGCGATGCTGGAGCTTTTTGGCGCACGCTTGTTGCCGCTCCCAGGCCTCGTCTTGCGTACAGATGGCAGCGCTGAGACCGGCTTCGTCAATCCCGACATTCGCTTCACGCAGGTCAACGGGGTCGAATTTTCAAGCCGGTATTACTGGCGCCTGGCTGACAATCGCGATCTCACGCTTGGCGCCTTTGTCTATTCAGACGTCGCGCCCATGGCATCCGCGCAATATCGCGAACTGACGGAAAAGGGCGCCTATCAAGTCACGGGGTATCTGACGGCGAGCAGCCTGGTTGAGGATTTTGGCGCGGAAGCGACCGAGGAAAGCGATCTTCGCGGCTATCTGTTTGCCAATGGGCGGTTTCAGTTTGACGAGGCCTGGAGCCTTGCGGGCTCTGTTCGATTAGCGAGCGACCGCACATTCCTTCGCCGCTACGATCTCAGCCGCGATGATCGGCTGCGCTCCACAGTCAATCTCGAGCGGATCGACAAGCGCTCCTACCTCAGCCTTGCCGGGTGGGCGACGCAGACGCTTCGGATCAATGCCGAGCAAGGTCAGATCCCGCTCGCCGTGCCCGCCTTCGATTATCGCTATCTGGTGGAAGACCCGATTCTTGGAGGCCAGATTCAGCTGCAAGCCAATACTTTGAGCCTGGTTCGCGATGATGGGCAGGACACACAGCGCGCCTTTGCCGGGGCGCGCTGGGATTTGCGCACGCTGACCGGGCTCGGCCAACTCGTCACTTTCTCCGCGCTTGCTCGCGGCGATGTCTATCATACCGACAATGTCGCTGCGACGCAGACCGAGGTCTATCGCGGCGAAGAGGGTTTTCGCGGCCGCGCCATCGCCACCGCAGCGATGGATATCGAATGGCCGTTTGTGGGCGAAGCTTTTGGCGGCACGCAGGTGATCACGCCGCGGGTTCAGCTCGCAGCGAGCCCTTCGATCCGCAATCTCGATGTGCCCAATGAAGATGCCCGCGCGATCGATCTGGAGGATTCAAACCTCTTCGCGCTCAATCGCTTCTCTGGTTATGACCGGGTCGAAGATGGTGTGCGCTTAACCTATGGCATTGACTGGGAGCTGACCAAGCCTGGCTGGCGCGTGAAAACCAACATCGGCCAATCCTATCGCTTCACCGGCGAGAACGAGATTTTCCCTGATGGCACAGGCCTTTCAGAGCGTTTCTCCGATTTTGTCGGTCGCACGGAAATCCAGTATCGCAACTTCCTCAAGTTCACGCACCGGTTTCGTCTCGACAAAGACAATGCCGCGGTGCGCCGCAACGAGATTGACGCTGCCATCGGCTCGCAGCGGACCTATGTCGAGCTCGGCTATCTTCGGCTCAACCGCGACATTGACGAGGTTGAAGACTTGCTTGACCGCGAAGAGATCCGTGCTGCTGCGCGTGTCGCCTTCAACCGCCGCTGGTCAGCCTTCGGGTCCGGCGTATTCAACCTGACGAATGAAGATGAAGACCCGGTCTTCTCTCCAGATGGGTTTGAGCCGATCCGCACGCGCCTGGGCATTGCGTATCAGGATGATTGCATCGAGTTTGGCCTCACGTGGCGCCGTGACTTCATCACAGCGGGGGACGCAATCGCGGGCAATTCCTTCCAGTTGTTTTTTGCCTTGCGCAATCTTGGCTTTCGCTAGAGCTACGGCGCGCTCCCCCAAGAATTCTACCCTTGAGGATTTGGCAGGCAAGATGAAACGCGCTAATGGCGGCGCAGAGCGCGAGCCAGTGCCGGCTCAGCGAATGTTCAGCCTTGGACGGGTAGCGCTCATGTATCAAACGCAAGGGGCCTGCGTTTTGATGCCAAACTATAAGACATTGCGATAGATATCCGGGATTGAAGACGTGACATTGACGACCATTCTGACTTCGGGATCGAAGAGCGCCCGCAAGGTGTGGCTGATGAGCGCCGCTTGCCTTGGCCTGGCTGCGCTGCCGATGAACGCTGCTGCGCAGACCGCTGCTGTACCGACTTCGGATAATCCTTTCGGCCTGCCTGATGAGATCAACATCCTGGGCAGCGACAATCCGAACATGCGCACCGCCACTGCCATGGTGAACGGATACGTGATCACCGGCACTGATATTGAACACCGGGTCGCCTTGGTGACTTCCGCTTCGGACGTTGAGGTCTCAGAAGAAGAGCTCAAGCGTTTGCGGGTGCAGGTCTTGCGCTGCAAGCTGATTGTATGTCTGCTCAATCTGATCGCGCGTCACAGTCAGTTCGAGCTGCTGTGCGGCTTGCACTTTGAGCGTTTCATCAATGAGGTTGCGCAA
>JBCBOW010000193.1:0-4620 GCA_039821045.1 Pseudomonadota bacterium | reverse complement strand
GTCCTTGGCCCTTATGTTGGGCAAGTGCCAATGCCTGCTCTTGTGGCGGTCATGATCATGGTTTCGATCGGAACGTTCAGCTGGTATTCCATCCCCAACCTTCGCCTTCACCCCAAGTCTTCCTCTATCGTTATGATCGCGACTGTAATTGTGACGGTCTGGACAGCTGACCTTGCGCTGGGCGTTCTGGTTGGAGTTCTGCTTTCGGGCATCTTCTTTGCCAACAAGGTGCGTGACCTGTTTACCGTTCGACGCGTGCGGCGCCCGCATTCGGCGGTCTACCATGTCGAGGGAGAATTGTTCTTTGCGAGCGCCGACAAGTTTCAGCGAATGCTGGGGCCCGAGAGCGTCGAAGAGGATCCGGCGCACAATGTCGTAATTGACGTGTCGAACGCCCATTTTTGGGATGTTTCCGCGATCGGCGCGCTGGAAAAGGCCGTCGATCGGATGCGGCGCAACGGGCGGCACGTGCGCGTGGTTGGTCTTAATGCGGCCAGCGCTGATCTGTTTGACAAATTTGCCCTGGAGGATCGGACGGGTTTCGAGACCGGTTTGGCTCCGCACTAAGAAAGTCTGGCGCGCATCGGCGCTTTCCTACCGGGCGGCGCATGGGGTAGGGCGAGGGCATGGCTTTCGCACTCCCATCGACCCTCTTTCGCCTCTCTGACGGGCGGGCTGGCCCTGTGTTCGCGGTTCGCGGGTTTTTTGGTCTAGGACAGTGTGCCAGGTGTGTCAGGCGTTCTCCACGTGCGGTGAGTTGAGCGGAATTGCAGCTCGATTGTGATCTTGAAGGCTGGCCTGAAGGCGAGTGGGACGCGCTGGCGCAGCGCTGCGCTGAGGCTGCGGGGGCGGTGGCACGCGAGCTGGCGAATGAGCGGCTCACGACAAGCCTGCTGTTTACGAGCGATGCCGAAGTCCACGCGCTCAACCGCGACTGGCGCGGGCGTGATAAGCCAACCAATGTGCTCAGTTTTCCGATGGTCGATCGCGAAGACTTGCTCGCATTGGGCGGCGATGGTGCGCCTGTGATGCTTGGCGATATCGCTCTTGCTTACGAAACCTGCGCACGAGAGGCGGAGGCGAAGGGAATTCGGCTTAAAGAGCATGCAAGCCATCTTATCGTTCACGGATTGCTGCATCTGGCCGGGCACGATCACGAAACCAGTGAGGATGACGCGGCGATTATGGAAGACTTAGAAGTCGAGATACTTGCAAAATTGGGTATTCCAGACCCATATGGAGAGGACGCTTAGGAGGAGAACCCTGAGGGGCCAACATGCCCGATTCACCAACACCCGCGGGAGACGCGGAGAGTAGCAGCGGGCTTTTGTCCAATCTGGGGCTCGCATTAAAGAAAATCGTCGGGGCCGGTGACGGCGATCGTTCGCTGCGCGCGCAGCTGGAAGAAGCGATCGACGAACATGAAGGCGAGAACGGCGACAGCGAGCCCGATGAAGATGGTAACAGCAACGGCGATCTCTCGCCGGTCGAGCGTCAGATGCTGCGCAACCTGCTGCACTTCTCTGAGCACGATGCTGATGATGTGGCTGTCCCTCGTGGAGAGATCGTTGCGGTAGACGCTGCAATTTCGTGGGAAGAACTGGTCGCTGTGTTCTCGCAACACGGGCACTCGCGCATGCCGGTCTATCGCGGGACACTCGATGATGTCATCGGCATGGTCCATATCAAGGATGTGTTTCCATACCTCGCAAACGGCAAACGCCCGCCGCGCGATTGGACAACCCTGATGCGTCAGCCGATCTATGTGCCGCAATCGCGCGGGGCGCTTGATGTGTTGGCGGATATGCGCGCGCGCCGCGTGCATCTAGCGATCGTGCTTGATGAGTTTTCAGGCACCGACGGGATCATCACCATCGAGGATCTGGTCGAAGAGATCGTCGGCGAAATCGAAGACGAACATGATGAATTGCCGGAAGAACTGATTGTCCCGATCGGCGATGGGATGTGGGATTGCGATGCGCGCGCGGAGCTGGATGATGTCGCTGAAACGGTTGACCCGCGCCTGGCAGAAGTCGTGGAATCGGTCGACACGCTTGGTGGCCTCGCATTCGTCCTTGCAGAGGCGGTCCCAGCGGTGGGTACGGTTTTGGAACATCCCAGCGGTTGGCGGATTGAAGTGACGGATGGCAATGAGACGCATGTGAAGCGGCTGCGGCTCCATGCGCCGGGCCACATCGAAGTTGCGAGTGAGTTGCAGTAATCGCATTTCAAGCGTCGCTTCTCGCTTTTTTCTTCGATTTTTTGCATCCATGAGCTTCCAGAGACGTAACTCCTGCAACAAAGGAGTTTGGGATGCCTTCACGCCGTCTACCCCCGCTTCGCGCGCTCGAAGCCTTCATGCGCACTGTTCGCTTGGGATCCGCCCGAGCGGCTGCTGAGGAGATCGGATTGAGCCCATCAGCGCTCTCGCGCCGAATTACGAACCTTGAAGAATTCGTGGGGAAGAAGCTCTTCACTCGGGCGCGTCAATCGATGCAACTCACCGATGAGGGGCAAGCGTTTTACGAAGCGGTGAACCCGCATTTGGAATCGCTCGCTCGCGCAGTTGAGAGCCAATCAGACAACATCGCGCTTCTCCGTCTGCGTCTCGGTGTCCTGCCGATGTTTGGTAGCCAGCGGCTGTTTCCTCGGCTGGGAGAGTTGCGCAAGCGCCATCCGCTGTTGCACATCGATATTGATACCGCTCCGCATCTCGAAGATCGCGTGGGGGATACGCTCGATGCGGCGATCATTCTGTCGCGTGGACCAGCCTCTGGCCTCCATGCTGTGCGGCTGGATCACAACCTCGTGCACGCCATTTGTTCAAAAGATGTTGCGCAATCGGTGGGGGCGCAAGTCACACCGGAAAGCTTGGCGAAACAGACGTTTCTGATCCACAATGAGCTTCCCGAGAGCTTCGTGGCCTGGAAAAAGGCGAACCAGCTTGATGAGATGGAGCCGGCGGCGATCGATCATTACGATTCAGGCCAGCTGATGCTTGAAGCGGCCGCGCAAGGCTTGGGTATCGCGATCATGCATGACGATCACTTGCGCCGCGCGGCCGACAACAGGCTTACCAATCTTGAAGGTGCCGAAGTGCAGAGCCCTTACAGCTATTGGTTTGTGTGCAAGCCAACAGCTCTGGAGATGCGGCCCGTGCGCTTGTTTCACGATTGGCTCGTGCGCGCGGGTCTCTAGTTCGCCCTGTCCTTGTCGCTAGCCGTGATAATGCAGATCGTGCGGTAAATTGCCGCGCGGCGCCTCGTAGCGCACTGGCGCTACATCGTGGCTGAAATCACGCAAAGGCTTGCCCAGCGCCTCACACAAGGCTTCTTCGATCCGTCGGCGCGCTTCAGCGCTAATCGCTTTGCGACCGCGAAAGTCCACCGGGCTGAAAGGCTCAAGGAAATGAACGCTGACTTTGAATGAGCCACGCCTTGCCAAGAGGCGCTTGGCGTTGTTGAGCCCGCCTTCCCCGCCTATCCAGCCAATCCACTCGGCGACAGGACCATAATCGAGCAGCACCGGCTGAACGAGCACACCTGGTGGCGGTGGCTCGAGAACAGAGAGCATGCTGGTCTTAAACGGGAGGAGAGACTGGCCGTCCGTCGTCGTTCCTTCTGGGAAGACCGTGACCGACCAATTGTCTGCTAGCGCTTCGCGGAGCGCATTGATCTGCTCGGCGACGCCCATCCGGTGCTCGCGCTTTACAAAGACGGTCCGATTGAGTGAGGCAAGCCAACCCACGATCGGTGACTTTTCCAGCTCAGCCTTCGCCACAAAGGCTGTCCCGCTCGCGCCGGCAATAGCGAGGATGTCGATCCACGAAACATGGTTTGCGACATAGAACACATCGCGCTTGAGATGCGTGCCGACGCGGGTGACTCGCGCGCCGCAGACCCTGCCCGCATATCTCAAGAACAGCATCGGGAAGGGCGATCCATAGGCGAATATGCGGTAGATGAAATGAAGCGGCACGAACACTATCAAGAGGATCACCAGCCCGAGCGCTCGCGCTAGGATGCGCGACCATCCTCGAATGGAGATATCGGTCTCTTCCCCGCGTGCTGCAGCGACGCGCACGTCCCACGCTTTGGCTTCGCGTTTGCTGACAGATGCTGCGATGTTCATGCGATCCCCCTTGTACCGCGCTGTCAATCGTCGCGCGAAAGCCGCACGCCGTAAAGCTCCATGCGGTGATCAACCAAACGGTAGCCAAGCTTTTCAGCGATCTGACGCTGCAGCGACTCCACTTCGGGATCGACAAATTCGACCACCTTGCCGGTCTCAACATCAATCAGATGATCGTGGTGCGCTTCGGGCACCGGCTCATAGCGCGAACGGCCATCGCCAAAATCGTGTCGATCGAGAATGCCTGCTTCTTCAAACAAACGCACGGTCCGATAAACGGTCGCGATTGAGATCTTGGAATCGATCGCCGAGGCGCGACTGTGCAGGAGCTCTACATCCGGGTGGTCATCACTTTCAGACAGCACCTTAGCGATCACGCGGCGCTGTTCGGTGATCCTCAGACCTTTTTCCGCGCACAATTGTTCAAGATCGATTTTCTGCGTCAAAGCAAACTCCCACAGAGCAAAGAGGGCGCGTCCGCTGCCGCAG
>JBCBOW010000192.1:0-4649 GCA_039821045.1 Pseudomonadota bacterium | reverse complement strand
GCAGAGCCCGCAAAATCGCCATCCCTTTGGCAAAGTCCCGGTGGTCGAGATCGACGGGCTGGAGCTGATCGAAAGCGTCGCGATCGCGCATTATATCGACAATGCGCACGGCGGCGGCGCGCTTCAACCAAGCGATCCGGCAAGCCGTGCGCTGATGGATAAGTGGATCGCGATCGCAAACAACTACCTGTTTCCATTGTTCGAAAACGGGCTGGTGATGCCTTGGATCATGCACCGGGTTGCAGGCTTTCCGATTGATGTCGATGCGGTGAACCGCGCGCTGCCGCAGATCAGCCGCGCCATGGGCTTTGTCCAAGCCGAGCTCTCCTCTGAGGGCGCGTGGCGCAGCGCTGGCGAATTCACCCTGGCGGACGTTTTTCTCTATCCCGTTTTCCGCGGGCTCCAGCTGACCCCTCAAGGTGAGGTTGGCATCGCCCAGTGCGATCACATCGCGCAATGGATGGCGGCATGCGAAAAGCGCGCTTCGATCAGCGCAACACGGTGGGAAACGGAGACGTGATCCGCTAAGCCTCCTTGTACAACATAAACCCAAGAAGGAGCCCCGAGGATGACATTGGCACAAGTCCACGTTCGCAAAGACGAACTCACCAACGCAGCGCTTGTGGAAGCGGAAACGGGCGATCTTGCACCCGGCGCAGTGCGTCTGGAAGTGGAGAGCTTCTCGGTTACCGCCAACAACATCACCTACGCTGTGGTCGGCGATGGCTTTAAGTATTGGGACTTCTTCCCCCCCAAAACGGATGCGCCCGAGGGTCTTGGGATCGTTCCCATGTGGGGCCATGCGAAGGTGATCGCGTCCAACAGCGACGAGATCGCTGTTGGAGAGCGGGTCTATGGCTATCTCCCCATGGGAACGCACCTTGATGTTGTGCCGGGCAAGGTGCACCCGGGCGGCTTCACCGATATGACTGAGTATCGCCAGCCGATGAGCCCGGTCTACAACCAGTACACCCGCCTTGCCGCAGACCCCGAGCATGATCCCGCGCGCGAAGCTGAGCGGATGATCTTCGGGCCGCTGTTTAAAACCGGCTTCATCATCGAGTACTTCATGCGCAAAGAGACCTTCTTTGGCGCTGAGCAGATCGTATTGACCAGCGCGTCTTCCAAGACCGCAATGGGCTTAGCCAGTGTCGCGCAGCAAAATTCGCCAGGGATCAAGCGCATCGGGCTGACATCTGCTGGCAATGTCGATTTCGTGAAGGGCACCGGGCTCTATGATGAAGTGGTCGCCTATGATCATCTCGCCTCGATCCCGGCGGTGCAGACTGTAAGCGTTGACTTCGCTGGCAACGCCAAGCTGCTCGCGGGCATTCACGGCCACTTTGGCGACAACCTCAAATATTCCTGCCTTGTTGGCGCGACTCACATCGAAGAGCGCGGCGCAGGGCTGGGCGCAGGCTCGCCAATGCCGGGGCCAAAGCCGATCCTGTTCTTTGCGCCGGATCACTTTGTTGCCTTTTTCAAGGAGCACGGCCCGGTTGAAGGCGGCAAGATGGCAGCGGCGGCCTGGATGGGCTTTCTCGAAGCGGTCAGCGGCTCGATCGAGATTACACGCCACAAGGGCCTTGAAGCGGCGCGCGCAACCTATCTCGAAATGGTGGGCGGCAGCGTTGACCCGGCCAAAGGGATCGTGATCGAACCTTGAAGAGCGGGGCAAGATTTTGTTTTTGGTGGTTTCCCACTGACTCAATCGCGTCCCTTATTGAGTCGTGAGCCGAAGGTCCGCTTTCAGCTCACGCTCATCCAATCACTCAGCCGCTTCGGCCAGCTCAGCGCGCTGAGGCCCACGGATGAGGCCGCCGGGGGTCTCGCCGGTCCATTTGCCATCCTCGAAGGTCACCACGCCGCTCTTGATGGTGCAGACATAGCCGTCTGCCTTTTGCAGCAGGCGCTTGCCGCCTGCAGGCAAGTCAAACGCCAGCCAAGGCTTGCCGAGCTTCAACTTCTCCATGTCGATCACGTTGAGGTCTGCGATGTAGCCCGGTGCGACGATCCCGCGATCCTCAAGGCCATATAGCAGCGCGGTGTCGCGGCACTGGCGCTTGATCGCGTGCTCAAGGCTCAAACGCTCGCCGCGCTTGCGGCTCTTCACCCAGTGTTCGAGCATGAAAGTGGGCGAAGCGGCATCGCAAATCGTACCGCAATGCGCGCCGCCATCTGACAAGGAATTCACCGTGTCATCGGCCTTTTGCAGCGGCACGAGGAAATCGAGATTGCCGTCAGCATAGTTCAGGATCGGCAGATAGATGAAGCCGTTGCCATCCTCGCGGCACAGCATGTCATAAGCGTATTCCTGCGGATCAACTCCGGCCGCTGCGGCGCGCGCGTTGACGCTGGCTGAGGCATCGGGTTCGTAATCGAAATCCGGGTCCATCTCATATTGCAGCGCCCATCCCTGGGTGATCACCATCACCACCTGGATGATGTCCATCGGCGCTTCGGAGTAATCGTTCGCTTCGCCTAGCAATTGCGCTTTGAACGCAGGATCGAGCAGCTTGGCTTTCTTCTGGGCCCAAGGCAGATCTTCGATCGCTTTCCAGCTCGGGCGAAAGGCGAAGGGGTTCACGGTGCCTTGCCACGCCATGATGATGCCGTTTCCGCGCAAAGCGATCTGCGCCACAATGTTGGCGCCATTGTCGTTCTCAGCGCGCATCTGTTCGATCTGTTCTTCGAGCGGGAGCTCTTTGGCGATTGATTGGAGCGCTGCGAAGGTAACAGGGATGCCCGCCTCGCGGCTGAGCTTGCCCATCCATTCAAACTCGTTCCACTCGCGGTTAAGATCGCTCGCCATTTCGAACACGGCATAGCCGCCGGCATCCTTGGCGCGGCCCATGGCTTTGCCGATTGCAACAAGCTCTTCGGCTGTCGCGGTGGTGCCCGGTACGAGCTCTCCTTCGACCGATTTGTGCAGCACCGTGCGCGAAGTGGAGAAACCCAAGGCGCCCGCGCGCACCCCTTCCTCCACAATGTCACACATGGCCGCGATGTCTTCCTCGGTGGGGACAGCGCCCGGCTGTTCGCGATCGCCGAGCACATAAGCGCGCACCGCCCCGTGCGGCACATGCGTGCCAATATCGACCGTGCGCGGCATCTTTTCGAGCGCGTCGAGATATTCGGGGAAGGTCTCCCAATCCCAGGTTATCCCCTCTGCAAGAGCGGTGCCCGGAATATCCTCAACCCCTTCCATGAGGCTGATCAGCCATTCGTGCCGGTCTGGCTTGGCAGGGGCAAAGCCAACGCCGCAATTGCCCATCACAACCGTGGTGACGCCGTGCCAGCTGGAGGGCGCCATCTCCTGATCCCAAGTGGCCTGGCCATCATAATGCGTGTGAATGTCGACAAAGCCCGGCGCGACGATCTTGCCGCTCGCATCGATTTCGCGCGCGGCTGTGCCGTTAACCGTGCCGATCTGCGCGATCAGGCCGTCTTTGATGGCGACATCGCCCGTGAACGCTGCAGCGCCGGTTCCATCGACGATCGTTCCAGCCCGAATGATCAGGTCATAAGTGTGCATGGCTCTCTCTCCCTTTATGCCCGTGAAGATGTCGCAAACCCGCTTCCAAGTCCAGTGACCTTACGGCACTCGTCGCTTTGTCATCGAAGTGCGACACGGCGGGCATAGGACCGAGGACAAGGATTGCAGAGGTAAGGACGATCCCATGACGAAATCAGGCCATCTCTCTCAGCGCGCAACGCGGTTCGCTCTGAGCCTCAGCGCAAGCGCGTGTTTTGTGTTCGCCACCGCGGCAGCCCAGCCAACGCCAAGCGACACGGCTAACACGATTGAGGCAGGGGGAGACCTCTCAGCCTATCTCGACTGCTTGGAGCGCGAAGGCAAAACCTTGATCAGCGCGCACCGTGGCGGGCCATCGCCGGGCTTGCCGGAAAATGGGATCGAGACGATGGATGCGGTGCTGGCGGCGATCCCGGCGATCATGGAGGTCGATGTCGCGCGCAGCCGCGACGGGGTGCACTTCTTGATGCACGATCGCACGCTTGATCGCACCACCACAGGCAGCGGCACTGCAAGCGAGCAGGACTGGTCGGATATCCGCCAGTTGAAACTGCGCGACCGGGCTGGCTGGGTCTCGCCTTACACTGTGCCGAGCCTTGAGAACGCTCTCAAATGGGCCAAAGGCAAGACCGTGCTGCAGCTGGATTTCAAGCGCTCGGCCAATTTTGAAGAAGTGATCGCGATGGTGCGCGCGCAGGACATGGCGAACAGCGTTATCCTGATCGCGTACACCGTGGGCCAAGCGCGCCGGCTGCACGAACTCGCGCCCGAAATGCTGCTGTCTTACTCGGTCAGCGAGCCGGGCGACTTAACTGAGATCGTTGAAGCCGGGGTTCCTGCGGATCGTATCATTGCTTTCACAGGCACGCGCACCGTGCGGCCAGACCTTTACGCGCAGCTTGATGCGCAGGATGTCGAGGTGATCTTTGGCACGCTGGGCCGACCCGACCGCTCGCTCGACGGCGTGTTCAAGCGCTTTGGCACCGATGAGCGTTACGCGGAGCTAAGCGAGGGCGGGGTGGATATTCTTGGCACAGACCGCCCACGCGATGCGGCGGCGGCTTTGCAAGACGCTGACCGATTGGCCACGAGCGAAACGTGTGCAGTCAGCACG